>JAHBUQ010000006.1 GCA_019637995.1 Ignavibacteriota bacterium | reverse complement strand
ATCATCCGTATTGGCAATATTGTGGAGAAATTTGTGAAGATGTGAAATAGTTAAATGTTGAATGTTCTTGAGTTGAAAGTTAAAAAGAGTTATCAGTTGTTATTTGAGCAGGATTTCAATGTTAAAAAGGGTATTAATGACCTGATTCTTAATCTCAACGATTTTAAAACAGGTATGTATCTGATTCGTTATTCATCAGGTGGTTCATATCAGAGTGTTTATAAATTAATCATTGTTAAATAAACAAGTTATACCGAAATGAAAAGATTAATTTTTATAATCATTTTAATTACTCTTCCCATATATTCCCAAAATGTTTGGGAACAAACACATTATGGTGAAAATGAAATAAGTAAAAAGATTGAATTTCCGTATTCTCATACCGGTTTCATAAGTGTTTTGTATATGAGTTATTCAACAAAATTATACAAAACCCAAGATACTGGAAAATCGTGGGATCTATACTTTACAAAGGTAGGTAATTCATTATACGATATGTCCTGTCCTGATTCACTCAATCAATTTTTATCTTTTAGAAAAGGTCTGATAATGAAATCATCAGACGGAGGTAAAACTTTCGAAGATATAAATTTGGATACAAAAGATATTTATGAAGTACGTCATATCAAAATGCAAAATAAACTTTTAGGATGTGTTTCATATAACAATATATTAATTACAAGAGATGGTTGGAATAGTTATGATAAGTTTATATTTGACAGTGGTTTGAAAAATTTTAATTATAGACATCCTGTTTTTAAGAATGATTCAATCTTATATACAACTATAACTGAGAGTAAAATTTTGCCCTCTGTCAATTTACTTGAGTTAAACATTAATACCAATAAATATCAAATTTCATCAATTGATAGGAATTATTGTCGTCTTGACGATTTATGCGTAGTAAACGAAAATCTGTTATTTGTATGTGGTAAAAGCGATGGAATCAGCGGTGGTTCCGGTCACGATGCAATTTATAAAAGTACTGATGGTGGTAAGAACTGGAGAAGAGTATTGGATTTATATTCTGATAAATCCAAATTTCCTAAATACATTTCACCCTTTGGCTTACAACAAATAGCATTTAAGGATAGTCTGTCTGGTATCGCAGTAGGTCAAGCTGGAAAGATACTTTATACTTATGACGGTGGAGAGTCATGGATATACGAATCGGAACTACCCTCTGAAATATATGATAAAACCCCTCCGACAATGCTTGTAAGATATGCCGGTAATATACCTATAATTGGAGATTTCACCGGCTTTTTTCACCGTATGACAGAAGACAACTTAGCTCCAAAACCAAAAGATTCTTTAAGTATAAGCGGCAGGGTATTGCTGGACGGTAGTGGGCAATCTGGTGTTTCCATTTTTCTAAATGATTATCGTGTTACAATGACAGATGCAGATGGTTATTATAAATTTACCCGCCTTAAAAAAGGTTCATACACAGTAAAGGCAATGAACAAATATTATGATGGCGGTAATCCTTTATACGATTACAAACCATTTGATTATTCACCCTTGCAGTATGATATAGAATTAAGCCATGACAC
Source organism: Ignavibacteriota bacterium (assembly GCA_019637995.1). Classification (NCBI taxonomy): domain Bacteria; kingdom Pseudomonadati; phylum Ignavibacteriota; species Ignavibacteriota bacterium. The sequence continues at coordinate 78,027 of JAHBUQ010000006.1, read as the reverse complement.
CACAGGTTTTGATTTTAATGCAACAGACTTACGCACATACCATACAATAAGCGGTTACGTAATTGGTACCGATGGCAAAAGTCTTGATGATATAGATGTCCGTTTTGCCCGTTCAGTGATTACACCTGACGGTTTAGGTCTTGCTGATACAATAACCAAAACCGACGCTACGGGCAAATTTGAATTTCTTAATATAGAATCCTATAAAACTTGGGATATAACTCCAGTTCATGATAATTTCAAGTTTTCACCACTAAAGCATACAGTTAGACTTATCAATGGCGACACAACTGATTTAAAATTCACAGGTACACCCACTACCAGCGTTTGGGAGAGCAGTAAGAATCGGGAAATTGTTATAAGCCCGAATCCAACAAATGATTATATTACAATTTCTATCCCTGAAATCAACCATAGGGTTAACCCTATGGTTGATAAAGTGCAGATTTCCAACACACTTGGTATTGACCTCACCCCAGCCCTCTCCATAAATGGAGAGGGAGTAAAAATTGATGTTTCTCACCTTCCAGCAGGCGTGTATATCATCCGTATTGGCAATAAGGTTGAGAAGTTTGTGAAGATGTGAGATAGTTAAATGTTGAATGTTAAATCAAAAGTTGCAACAAAGGGCTTAAGCCCTTTGCAGAAGATTCACCAAGCAACAAAGGGCTTAAGCCCTTTGCTATAAGACTATGATTAATTTCTTTTTTTCTCTTTTTTGAATTTTACAGTCCACATACCTCTCAAATCACCTGATTTATAATCTGCTGCGTTATCATCAGGATATAATTTTTTAATGACATCATAATTATCATTAGAAAGTGTCGAACCTACAGAACCATGGCAATTCAGGCATAATCCCTGAATATAAATTGGTCTGACATATAGTATTTCCTCATCTGAAAGGGAAAATACACTATCTTTAATAAGACGTCCTTCGGAGTGTATTTTTTCAAATTCTTCCAAAATCTTTAATTCATAATCCCTTGGAGCATTCTTTGGATTTCTCCATTGCTTTGTAGTACGTCGTATCTCAGCATTAAAAACTTCTGAAAGCGAGTCTGTTAGGGGATATGCGGCTAAATTGCAAAACTCGACAGCACCACTGATGCCATTTGCTCCCATAGCCTGCATCAGGCTTAATCTAATTGTATTGAAACTTTCTTCGGAAATTGTATGACCTTTATCCAAATACTCATTCATCAAAATTTCTTTTTCACTCATTTTTCCGGTATCTTTATCGGACGAACAAGCAACAAACAATACTATCATCAATAAAATTGATAATTTACTGATATATTTCATTTTATAAAACTCCAAAATCTGGTTTATGTATTCTTAATATTGTTATAAACGTCACAAGACAATTATTATTAGATTTTAATCAATTTTTAATTTTATTCATAAATTTTGAATTATTTCAAAGTAAAAGTTGCAATACTCATAATATAAATAACACACTTCAATTTTCGATTACTTTTTTTAAAAGTAAAAAATATAATCCAGGTAAGCCTAAGCAACAATCAAAAAATGTAGCAAGAAGAATTGAAACCGGTATAAACGATATTTTTGAACATTAATATGTTTTTTAATGATTGATTTAATAAGTAATTAAAATATTCTAACAAAACATAATGATATTGACTAAAAATTTGATATTTTTGTATATTCAAATAATGTTATTTTTAGAATGAAAAAAGAAATAATAATAAATTCAGCGATAAATGAAGTCAGAGTAGCTATCACAGAAGATGGCGAACTTGCGGAATATTTCATTGAGTTACCAAACAAAGAGCGGTACATAGGAAGTATTTATTATGGCAAAGTCAGCAAAATTCTTCAGGGCATCAATGCAGCATTTATTGATATAGGGCTTAATCAGGACGCTTTTCTGCATTTTTCGGATGTGGATGAGAATCTTGAATTAAATGTTATTACCGAAGAAGACGATGACGAGTCTTTAGACTCCGAAATCATTTCAGAAACTAATGAAACAAATGAAGATAACGAACCTGAGCCTTCTGAAAAAAAGCCCGCAAAGAAAAACTATAAAAATCAGAAAAACAACAGATTAGCAAAATTTAAAACCAAACGTTCAGGAGAAGTAACAATTAATCTGAAGGAAGGACAGTGGGTTCTTGTTCAGATAGTTCGTGAAGCTTATGCAAACAAAGGAGTCAAGGTAACATCAAAAATTGCTATTCCGGGCAGGTATGTAGTATTTCTTCCAAAAGATGAATTAGTTGGCGTTTCAAGAAAAATTTCTTCATATCAGGAACGGCGGAGACTTCGCTCAACAGCAAAGAAATTTCTCCCAAAAGGTGCCGGTTGCATTATAAGGACTGCTTCACGCGGCAAGAATGAAGAAGAGTTAAAGCGTGACTGGATAGAGCTTTTAGACATTTGGTCAGAAATAGAGAAAAAAATGTCCGGACTTACAAAGCCCGGTAATGTATATATGGATATGCAGCTTGCTAATAGTATAGTCAGAGATTTATTTACTCCGAATGTTCAGCGGGTTAATGTTGATTCGAAGAAACTTTATAAGGATTTGAATAATTATATTAAGCGTGTATCTCCACACCTTGAAAACAGAGTGGAACTTTATACCGGTAAGAATGGTATTTTTGAGGATTTCGGAATTGATAAAGAGCTTGCTAAAACGTATAAAAGACGTGTAAATCTTACAAGTGGCGGCGATGTAATGATAGAGCATACAGAGGCAATGACTGTAATAGATGTAAACTCAGGAAAGGGATCTGACCGTGATCAGGAAAGAAATGCCTTTAAGACTAATATGGAAGCCATGAAAGAAGTAGCTAAGCAAATCAGACTGAGGGATTTGGGTGGTATGATTATTATTGACTTCATTGATATGACCGATGATAACAATAGAAAGAAACTCTACAACGAAATGAAAAAGGAAATGGCACGCGATAGGGCAAAAACTGTTATTTATCCGCTTTCACAGCTTGGATTGATGCAGATAACACGTCAGAGAATCAACCAGAATATTGTTGAGAAACTTACAGAGTCGTGTCCCATGTGTAAAGGCAGTGGCAGAATCACTTCTAAAGCTGTTCTTATAAATGAAATTGACCGCTGGCTTAAAAATTTCCGTCGCTCTTCATCAGAATTCAGATTGATACTTAGCCTTCATCCAAATGTTGCTGATTTCATCACAAAAGATACCTGGTCAGTAATCTCAAAATTAATGATAAAATATTTTGCAAGAATTAAAGTTCAACAATCAGACTCAGTAGGTATAGACCAGTTCAAATTTTTCTCAGTTCGTCAACAAAAAGACATAACAGGCGAATATTTATAATCAAGTTAAATGAAAAAGAAGAAAATAACGATTTTAGGCGGTACCGGCTCTATTGGAAGGCAGACACTTGAAGTATTGGATTTGATGCCGGAGCGATTTGAGATAAATTATATTACAGCCAATAATAATATCAGAGCTCTTGAGGAAATTTGCAATAAATATAATCCTAAGGGTGTTGTTATTGCTGATGAAAAATCCTATTTTGATTTTAAAAACAAAACAACATTTAAGGGCGAAATTTTATTCGGTTCTGAAGGCGTGAATTTTGCCGCTTCTTCACCTGAAAATGATTTGCTGCTTTCTGCTCTTGTAGGTTTTGCAGGAGTAATCCCAACGTTGGAAGCAATTAAACAGGGAACTGTTGTTGCACTCGCTAATAAGGAGACTCTCGTCAGTGCCGGTAATATAGTTATGAAAGCAGCAAAAGAGCATAATGTGCCTATACTTGCTGTTGATAGCGAGCATAGTGCAATTTTGCAATGCCTTGTCGGTGAGAATTTCTCGAGTGTTGAAAAGATTATTTTGACTGCATCCGGTGGTCCTTTTCGGGATACTCCCCTTGAGAATTTCGATGAAATATCCATCGAAGAAGCTCTGAAACATCCTAATTGGAGTATGGGAAGTAAGATTACAATTGATTCTGCAACCATGATGAACAAAGGATTTGAAGTAATTGAAGCGCATTGGCTGTTTGACCTAAGCAAAGAAAAAATTGATGTTTTAATTCATCCACAGAGCATAATTCACTCATTTGTACAGTTTACAGACGGCTCTGTAAAGGCACAGCTTGGCACACCGGATATGAGAATTCCAATTTCCTATGCACTCACTTATCCGGAAAGATTAAAATATGATTTCCCAAGACTGGATTTACTAAAAGTAGCAAGATTGGATTTCCAAGAGCCTGATCTGACTCGATATCCTTGTCTTGAACTGGCATATAAGGCTATGACGCTGGAAGGAAATGCAGCGTGCGTACTGAATGCCGCAAATGAAATTTGTGTAGATGCATTTTTGAATGGTAAAATTAAGTTTACCGATATTGCAAAATATATTGAAATAGTTTTAGATAAAATAAGTCATATAAATATTCCATATTTAGATGAAATAATTGCTTCTGATTCAGAGGCAAGACAATTAACCGGTTTTTTAATAAATAATTAAAAGAAATAATGGAACTGATAAGCAGTATAATATATTTTATTATTGTTATAGGAATACTTGTAGCAATACATGAATTCGGGCATTTTATAGCCGCAAGGATGACAGGAATGCGAGCTGAAGTATTTTCAGTTGGAATGGGCAAAAGATTATTCGGCTGGAATAAAATCAATGGCTTTACTTTCGGTAAACTTGCTGAAGATATAGAACTTGGCAACCATACCGATTACAGAATTGCAGTTTTTCCTATAGGTGGTTATGTCAAAATTTCAGGTATGATAGACGAAAGTTTTGATACTGATTTTCAGGGTAATGAGCCAAAACCATATGAATTTCGCTCAAAAAATTCCTTTCAGAAAATATTTGTTCTTAGTGCCGGCGTCATAATGAATGTTCTTCTCGCAATCGTTGTATTCGGCTCGATTGCATTTTTTGAAGGTCGTTCAGAATTTGCAACAACTACAATCGGTAAAGTTGAACCCGGCTCTGTTTCATCTGAAATTGGTCTTAAAGCCGGTGATAGAATTTTGAGCGTTAATAATTCTGCAGTTACTACATGGACTGATTTCCTTGATAAAATCACTCTGAAGGAATTCGGAAATCAGCTTGAAATAAAAGCTCAACGCAATAATAATGAAATATTGCTTAATGCTGATGGCAACAAAATAATAAAAGCCCTTTCAAAAAAGAAATCAATCGGTTTGACACCCGGTGGAATCAGCATTGTTGTAGAAGATGTTATTAAAGAATCTCCTGCTTCAAGTCTTGGGCTTGTAAAAGGTGATACTATTCTGAGAATTGACGGGGCAGAAGTTTCGACACTTACAGGGATGCAGGATAATTTAAAGGGGAAAATATCAACTCCGGTTTATCTGGAATGGAAGCGTGGCAGCAAAATACTTTCAGATACGTTAACGACAAGTGATAAAGGTATGATAGGCATTCAAATGGGATTCGGACCTGTTACTACAGTCAGCTATTCATTTTTTCAATCTGTTGTGATTGGTTTTGAAGAAAGCTATAATTCATTTATGCTTCTTATCAAATCTTTAAGACAAATTTTTATCGGGAATCTTTCATTCAAGGAAACGATCGGCGGACCTATAATGATTATGGATATGGCAGGTGAGCAAGCAAGTCGCGGGGTAACCAGCTTTCTGAATTTCCTTGCTCTGCTTTCAATATCATTAGCCTTTATGAATATACTTCCATTTCCGGCTCTTGATGGTGGTCATATTGTCTTTGCCGCAATAGAAGGAATTATCCGCAAAGAAGTACCTGTAAAGATTAAACTTGCTTTTCAGCAGGGCGGAATAATTATTTTACTTCTTTTTATGGTATTTGTTTTATTTAATGATGTAACACGAATTTTAAAATAAATGTTGAAAAATAAACCTTTGATTTTAGTCACTAATGATGATGGAATAAATTCCCCCGGAATTGAGGTGCTCAAAAATTCATTATTAGAATTAGGTGAAGTTATAATTATAGCTCCCGATATGCAGCGTAGTGCCGTTAGCAGTGCTCTGACAATTCATAAGCCCCTTAGAGTCAGACGATTTTATAAAAACGGAGATTTTTTTGGATATTCAGTTGACGGAAATCCTGCTGATTGTGTCAAACTTGCTGTTTCGACGTTACTTGACAGGAAGCCAGATTTAGTTGTCAGCGGAATTAATCATGGAAAAAATACTTCAATTAATGTTTTGTATTCCGGCACAGTCGCAGGTGCAACTGAAGGAGTACTTGCAGGCATCAATTCAATTGCAATATCTCATGCATCACATGCTCTAAACTCAGACCTGGTCTTATCCGGCAAGGTGTCAAATATATTGGCAAGGATTTTGCTTAATACAATGCACAGACAAAAGGTGTTGCTTAATGTTAACTTGCCTGACTTAGCTGATAGAGAAGTAAAAGGCATCAAATTAACAAGACTGAGCAGCTCCAAATGGGCTGATAAATACGAACGTCGTGAAGACCCTTTCGGAAATGAATATTACTGGTTTGCAGGTGTATTTATGATTTCTGAAATAGATACTGCTACCGATGACGGTGCAGTTGAAAACGGCTTTGTATCAGTTTCACCTATTAGTCTGAATTTGTATGATAATTCAAGATTGGATGAGGATATTTTCTCGGAGCTGAATGATGAGTTTGCTGATTTTAATAGAGGACTTAGAGGAAGGTATGGTACTGGCGGAGCCGGTACTGAATAACTATGGGCAGACTCTTTTGAACAAAGGAGTTGAAATTAGCACCAATCATAAAAAAATTCTGAAAACCTGGAATATTGCTACTGTTTATATCAAAAATGGAGGCAATGGAGGGGGAAATGGGGATTCCTTAATTGATGAACGAATTTTCGGATTTGTTGCCGATTCTCTGAAACAAAGAATGAGCTGGACTCCCGAGCTTGAAATCGAAAAAGACCTATTCAATTCCGCAGTAATGATTTGTGCATCAGATTATAAGGAAAAGCAATGAGCGATGAGAAAATAAATATCGATTTTTTGGTTTCAAAAATTAATTCTTTTCCTACATTACCGACGATTTACTATAAAATTTCCGAAGTAATTGATAATCCGCATTCTACAGCAAATGATGTCGCTGATGTAATATGTCAGGACCAGGCATCGGCAAGCAAGGTGCTCAGAGCAGCAAATTCTCCGATTTATGGCTTCTACGGAAGAATTCAGAATATTACACAAGCTATTTCATACATAGGATTTGAAGAGGTAAAGAATTTAGTCATAGCCATGACAATAATGGACTTTTTTAATAAGAGATTTGATAACAAATATTTTAATCCTGTGGCTTTCTGGCAACATTCTATTGGTGTCGGAATTATGACCCGTTTGATTGGAAAAGCAATACATGCAAAAGATTTAGAATCATATTTTTTAACTGGAATTATGCATGATTTGGGAAAATTACTATTTCTAAATACAATCCCTGAAGAATATAACAGAGTTTTAAAATACAGTCTTGAAAATAAAACTTCATTTTCAGATGCAGAAACTAAAATAATTGGCATATCGCATGCAGTTGCCGGAGAACTTTTAGCCGAAAAGTGGAACTTGCCGCCTGCAATCAAATATACAATTCGATATCATAACACAGGTATCGTTGATAACAGTTATAGTGAAGTAGTTGCAGCTACACATGTTGCTAACATTGCCGGTGCTATGTACGGATACGGATACAGCGAAGATGTGATTGTTGAGGAACCGAATAAACTGGCATGGGAAGTACTAAAATTGAATGATAACTTTTTTACATCATCTGTGGAATTGATGACCAAAAGTTATCACGAATCTACTAATTTACTATTAAGATAACAATTATGACCGATACATACTCAACATATACAAATTCAAAGAGCCATTGGAAAGAATTTCTTAAGGCTATAGACAGATTTACGGTAATTACAAGTAAAACTCTCAAGCTTCCAGATTTATACCGGGAAGGTCTTACAGTTTTCAGCCGTCTGCCTGATGCTGAACTAAGTGCCCTTTATATGCTTTCTGATGACAATACTCCTGATTTCGAGCTAAAGCTTGCTTTACCTGCAGGCTCTGAAAGTTATTTTGAAAAACTTTTTGAAACTTTAATAAATGAAGGTAGAATTGGTATTTCATTAGCTTCAGGCAATATCATTAATGTTGATGAATCTTACTTACCTGACAAAGACTTTGGTGTATTAATTATACCTATTAAAAAGCACAGAGGCATTAACGGGCTTGCACTTGTTGTTCACAAAAGCCTTGACGAGAATTTAAATCAATTTTTAATTGAACTTTGCAGAGTTTATGCAAGTTTGCTTGGAAATTCGATAGAAAATTTCAATATGTTAAACGAACTTGAGTTTAACAAATCAATTCTCGAGCAGAAAATCGCTACACGAACTCTTGACCTTGCTCAAAGCAGGCGTGAGCTAAAAGCAATTTTTGAATCGGTTCTAACCGGAGTCATAGTTTTTGATTTGAGTATATCCAAAATTGTCAGAGTAAATCCCGTAGCTGCTGCAATTATTGGTTTACAGGATTCGCTAATTGTAGGAAAAAATGTATTCGATTTTTTAGAATATATTGATTATGGTGAAATTGCTGAGGCAAATGGTGTCAGTAATTTTAAATCATTTGAGTCAGAACTCAAATTACCTAACGGTAAAATAATCCCGATTTTGAGAAACACTACAAAATTAAGACTAAACAACCGAATCCTAATAACAGAAAGCTTTGTTGATATAGCTAAAATTAAAGAAGCTGAGCAGGCTCTGACCAAAACAAATGAACTGCTGGAGCTTAAAGTTCAGGAAAGAACAGAAGACTTACAACTGCTTGTTCATAAGCTTAAGCAGGAAATTGCTGACAGAGAAAAAGCAGAAAGCGAGCTCAGATTGTTATACGAACAGCAAAAAGAATTGAGTAATCTCAAGACAAGATTTGTTACGATGGTATCACATGAGTTCAGAACTCCACTTACTATTATAAAGTCATCTGCTCAAATGATTTCGAAATTCAAAGAAAAACTAACTGATGCAGATAAATTTAATTACGTAAACAGAGTAACAAAATCCGTAGATTATCTTACAGACTTGATTGATAATGTTGTGTTTATTGGCAAGAGTGATGCTAATAAATTCTTCCTTAATTACTCAGCATTTGATATTGTGAAATTGATTAATGATGTTGTATTGGATTATAAAATCAACTACAATCAAAATAGAAACTTTGTTATTTCTTCTTCACTACAAGACAATATACTTTACTCGGATGAAAAAATCATGCACATGATTTTGAGTAATCTTATATCTAATGCTGTTAAGTATTCAGAGCCTGATACTGATATAGTTATAAATCTTGATATCAGAGATGGTTTGCTTGAGCTAAGTATTCAGGATTTTGGTATTGGTATTCCTGAATCTGAGCAGAATAGGATTTTTGAATTGTTTTATCGTGCTGACAATTCTACACCGGGAGGCGGTACAGGTATTGGTCTTGCAGTAGTCAAAGAATCTGTCGTGAAATTAGGCGGTAGAATTGAATTGCAGAGCAAGGTTGGTATTGGTTCCGAGTTTAAAGTGATTCTACCAATTAGAATTAAGTAGGTAATTTTATAAATGAGCGAACTAATTCTTGTCATTGAGGACGAACCCGAAATAAACAGAGATCTTGTCAGGTTTTTGGAACTTTCGGATTACGAGGTTATAAACGCTGCTGATGGCAACGCAGGCTTTCTTGCAGCTGTTAATAACATTCCTGATTTGATAATATCTGATATTATGATTCCCGGGCTAAACGGCTATGAGCTATTAAAAAAACTACAAGAGAACCCAGAAACAGCTGCAATACCGGTAATTTTCCTATCTGCAAAAACGAATAAATTCGATATTAGAGAAGCAATGAATTTGGGCGCTGATGATTTCATCACCAAGCCTTATGATGTAGATGAACTTTTAAATACCGTAAAAGTCAGATTGGAGAAAAAACATAAAAGAGAATCACATTTAACCCAAAAAATTGAGAATCTTCAGACTAATCTTCGTAAAACTATGCCACATGAAATCAGAACTCCACTTAATGTTATTTTAGGCTTTTCTGAGTTTCTGATGAAAAATAAAAAAATAATAAAAGAAAGTGATGTTCTTGATATGATAAAAAATATTCATCAGTCAGGGCAAAGACTTCAAAGGACTTTTGAAAATTATTTGCTTTATGCAAATTTAGAACTTATTTGTGCTACTGAATCCGAAAGAATGAAATTTCAGAAAAACAAAACCTTTATGGCTGATATTTTCATCAGGGATGTAGCTCTTGGTAAAGCAAGCGAATTCCAGAGGGATGAAGACCTTATATTGGAACTGGTTGATGCCGATGTTTTGATTTACGAAGAACATTTCAAGAAATTGATAGACGAAATTCTCGATAACAGCTTCAAATTCTCAGAAAAATCAACTGAAATATCAATTAAAACATCTTTCGAGAATAAAATCTTCATAATAATCGTCAAAGATTTTGGTCGCGGTATGAATCAGGAACAGATTAGAAAACTCGAAGAATTTGTGCAGTTTGACCGTAATACTTATGAACAGCAAGGGACTGGTTTAGGACTAAGCATCATAAGAAGAATCATTGATATATATAGTGGAAAATTTGAGATAAGAAGCGTTCAAGAGGAGTTCACTGAGATAGAAATCCATCTGCCGGCAATTAAAGGCGGAAGAAATTAACTGTAATATCTTTTGAATTCTAATGATAAAACTTTGGGGGATTCCTTGAAAAATTTTATAACTGTAAATATCATTATAAACAAAAGAATAGTAGTTAAAAATCCTTCTTCCAAACCAAATGAACCACCCAACATAAATTCAGACAGTTTGTTTTGATCGGTATTTTTATAGCTCGTATAGCTGATTCCACTCACTGGTGAACCAATTACAAATGCTAAAATCAAATTCCATCCTGCATGAAAAATAATCATTGGATATACCGAACGGGATTTAATATACATAAGCCCCATTAGAATTCCTGCAAAAAAAATATTAATATAAGCTACAAGTGAAATATAATTATTTAATGAATGAGCGAGCATAAATACAATCGAAGTGATTATAAGTGCAGTTATTCCACCGAAATTATCAAGTAGAATTCTGAAAGCAATTCCCCGAAAAACAAGCTCCTCGATTACTGCCAAAATTATAATATAAAAAATAACTTCCAAAAAATTTATTCCAAAGAATTGAAATGCTGTGGAAAAATAAGCATTTCCCCAAAATAATAAACTGAGAAAATAGACCGAAACGATTGTAAGTAAAAGAAAAATAAGAGTAAAAGCAGAATTGTGAAGAGTAGTTACATCAAAATTGAATCCTATTTCTTTAATCGAGTGGTTTTTCCTCAGCAACTGAATTGCAGGAGTTACTAATATCAGAATAATTAAAATCAAAATCTCATAATAATCCAAATCCCATAGAAAAATACTGCTCATATAAACTGCTGCAATTATCAGCAGAAATAATCCTAATAAGCTAATTTCTTTAAGACAAAATTTTGCGGGCATAGTAAATAATTGTATTCATAAACTCACTGCTGAAATTATTCTTTTAAACTGAGCTTGTCGAAGTCAATGTTGATATGCATTCGACAAGCTCAGATTGTAATATTATAGTCTGATAAACTTCAAGAAATATTAATTTTTAGAGGGGTCTTGATTCAATGTTACTTTGAGTTGTTGAATATGATTCTGAATTTTTTCATACATCTTATTCTCAACTTCTTCATGGAAAGTGCCGGTAAGCATCAGATTTAGTTGTGGACAATATGATGCATATTCGTTCTCGCCTCTTCTTCTTATCAAGATTTCATAATCGTCTATATTCGTGCTTGTAGATATATTAGAAGACATTAATTACTCCAAATAAAATAAAAAAATTACAATATAATTAGCTAAAGACTATTATTATGTAAAAAAATTTTCCAAAATGTATTAAGTTTGTAATGACTGATTGGCAAAATGTGAAATTTTATGTTAAAAATCATCAAATCAAAAGGAATAAGGTTTTTTTTAAAGCGTGTAACTGATAAATTAATTAATAGATTTATCAGTTGGCAACAACATTCCCTTGCAGTTAAATCGCTAACATACAGCAATTATGATTTTGATATTAATGGCAATTACAACTTGTATTTGTCAAATGATTTGAGTCTTGATTTTATCATAAAAGATAGAATATTGAATATTGCTGATAGTATAATGTTGCATAAATTTAATCTACTTGGCTCCGGCTTGCAAGATGTAACATATAATTCTGATACAAAGGGTTTTGAAAACATTAATTATAATCATAAAATCCGGTTTTCAGATTATAATCAATTACTGAAAATTTGTGTTTCAGAGAAAAATTATCACTATTCAAAATTAGTTCTTGATAAAATTGATGTTGATTATAAATTAATAGATTGGCAACGTGATTTCAAATCGGGGTTCAGGTGGGATTCCAATTATTATCACAAGAAAATTACTTATGGCAATATTGAGGGTGCTGATATTAAAGTACCGTGGGAACTTGGACGTCTGAGCCATCTTATAATGCTTTTTTATGTTTATAATCTCACCGGTGAAGATAAATATTTTAACGAATATAAGAATCAAATTTTAGACTTCATTGCTTTTAATCCTCCTCTTTATGGCGTTCAATGGATGTCTGCTATGGATGTTGCATTGAGGGCTGTCAATATCACAAGTACTTATTCACTATTTCAAAGTTCTGGTGCAAAGTTCGATGATGATTTTAAAAAAGTTCTATTTAATTATTTAAATGACCATTTGATATTTATTATCAGTAATCTGGAGTGGTCATCCGGTATGAGAGCAAATCATTATTATACAAATATTTGCGGATTGACTTATTTAAGCATATTTTTGCCTTTGAGTGAACAAACTCAATTTGCTTTCAATTTCGCAGTTAATGAATTATTTATCGAAACAGATTATCAGTTTTATGCTGATGGCGGGAATTTCGAGGCCTCACTTCCATATCACAATTTCGCAGCTGAAATGCTTTTCCATAGCTTGCTTTTGCTGAAGAATTCTGATAAAAAGCGAATGGAACAGCTAAAATATGAAAATATTGATGAATACAAAAATCATTCAAAAAAAAATAATTTGCATAAAGATTTGAGAGAAAGAATTTCAACAAAGCACTTTTTAGCAATTTCTGAAAATTGCAGGATAGAACAACCTGAGATATTTTCAAACAAGGTCAAAAAGATTGCTGAGTTTACATTAAGCACATTGGCGCCGGATTCCCGGGATTACCTTATTGGTGATAACGATGACGGTTTTTTCTTCAGACTTATACCAAAATATGGCTCAGCAGGTCAAATCCTTGTAAGCGACAGGACAGAGCTCGAAAAATTGTCATTATACTTTTACGGCGAAAGATTTAACAGGATAACGTCATTCTTTAGCAATTTTGGTGTGTATATCTATAGATTTGAATTATACGAAATGGCAGTCAGATGCGGCTCACTTGGTCAGCATGGCAAAGGTGGACATGCTCATAATGACCAACTGTCATTTGAATTATACTCAGGGAGTGATTTGCTGATTTGTGATAGCGGTACGTTCACCTATACAGCATCTCCTGAATTAAGGAATAAGTTTCGTTCTACAAAAAATCACAACACTTTATCAATCGAAGGTTTGGAGCAGAACCATATTCCAAAAGGCAGAGGAGGAGATTTGTTCTGGCTTGAAGACAAGTCCAAATCTGAAGTTTTAAGGCTTAGTGATAATGAATTTTCGGGACGTCATTTAGCTTATGAAAAGCCTCATGAAAGAATTCTAACTTTCAAAAACAATGAAATAATTGGTTGCGATATTTGTGAAATAAGCTCATTTAAAAGGGTATCATTTCATCTTTCGCCTCAAGTTGAAATTTTAAATAAATCTGAAACTACTGTTTTTATGAAAACAGGTGCTACATTATTTGAGATTGAATCAGTAATTAATAACCTTAAAGTTGAGAATTATCAATATTCACCTTCTTATGGAATGAAATATTCTTCAAATGTGATTGTCATTGAATCAAAACACAACGAAATTTTTTGGAAAATTAAAATTAGAAATGCAATTTGAATTTAATTGACAGATATATAGCAAAGCAATTTATATTTACATTCGTGTTTGGAATTATTGCACTTTGTACAATTTTTGTGGTAGTTAATCTGCTCGAAAATCTTGATAATTTCTTAGACCAGAAAGCAACAACCATTGTAATTATTAAATATTATATTTATTATCTACCGGAAATCATAAAACTTCTTACACCCATTTCCACACTGATTGCTACCCTGTTTACTGTCGGCAGGCTTTCGACACTCAATGAAATAACTGCTATGAAGTCAGGTGGTATGAGCCTTTACAGATTGATGTTGCCACTTTTACTGATGGCTGTTATGCTAAGCTTTCTTCAATTATATTTCAATGGTTGGGTTGTTCCTGTTGCTAATGAATACAAAAAGCAAATTGAGCAAAAATATCTCAGTAAGAGCAATCTCGGTAATTCGATATATAATTTATACTTACGTGACACTCCGACCAGAAATATAATAATGCAATATTATGACTCACAAATGATGCAGGGCAACCGAGTTTCGATTGAAGATTTTTCAAGCGAAGAAAGTCCGAGATTAATTTCGAGAATTGAAGCCAACACTGTAACATGGGATACAGTTTCTCATAAGTGGATAGGTGCCAAAATTATCAAGAGAGATTATAATGAATCAGGTCTGACGACTGTTTCAATTGATACTGCCGAAATTCCTATCAGACTCAGACACCGCGATATCGAGCAGCTTCGCAGAGACCCCAAAGAAATGAATTTCGATGACTTATGGAATTATATACGTATCCTGAAAATGGGAGGAAAAGACGTTCGCAAACAATTAATAGAATATTATGGAGGTTGGGCTTTCCCTTTTGCAAATTTGATTGTCATATTATTCGGAGTTCCTTTTGCATCTGTCAGAAGAAAGGGTGGAATTGCAATCCAAATAGGTGCGGCAATGGTTATTTCTTTTGCGTATATGATTTTCACCGAGGTCAGCAAAACAATCGCTTATGCCTATAGTTTAGACCCTATTCTCAGCGGATGGATAGCAAATCTTATATTTCTTGTTGCAGGATTAATAACAATATTTAAAACTAAGACATAAGCAGATGTGAATAATTTACTTTTAAAAAAAAATTCAAGTCATTTACTTTGTTACATTTTCTTTCATAAACTTATGCGGGTCATAAAACCTTAAGCTTAGATCTTCTTTAGTCATTGTTAGCCAGCTTGCACATCCATAATCATCAAATTTTTTACGGATTTCAAGATGCAGATGGTCATAATTACCGCCGTGTTTCTTTCCTTCAGCCTTTGTGAGCACTCTTGCAATTTTTGTTTCATGACTTACTTTGTCGCCGTTTCTGACTTTAACATCTGTAATGTGTTTATATACGCTGTAAATTGTTTCGCCATCTTTTGTTTTATGCTTTACAACAACGGTTTGATGCGGGTCTCCGAGGTGTACAGATACTACAACGCCTTCTGCCATAGCATAAACATCAACCGGCTCTTTATGTTTTTTGGGCATTAAATCAAGTCCTGTATGATAATGACCTTTACGGAAAGAGTTCCTTGCAGACCCGAAAGTACTGATAACAGAAATAGATTTTAAATCTTTTCTATCCGCTGTTTTAAATGGTAAGTACCAGGCGCTAACTTTTTCAGTAATAGTAAAATCATGATGAAAAGTTTTCCAACGCTCCTTATCCACAAAGATGTAATCTTCAGCATAACAAACAGATACATTAAAAAGTATATAAAAAAACAGCAATTTTTTCATTTTAATTAAAACCTTTTTGTATTGAAAATCAACATAATGACAAAACGTAACAAATGCAAATTTGTAAACATATGGTGGTTATTATTTATTTTAAGAAATTGGGCTTTCCATATTTTTTGGCACGCAATTCGTAATGTATATAATTATAATTTATTTTGCAAAGCGTTGCGACAAAATGTCAAAATGAGTAGGTATTTAATGACACAATGTCGCAATATGACAAAATGACAATAAATATAATAATTTTTTAAATAATAAAGGAGTTTTCTGAAATGGGTAAAATTATTGGAATTGACTTAGGAACTACAAATTCATGTGTCGCTGTTATGGAGGGTTCGAGCCCTATCGTTATTGCTAACAGCGAAGGTGGTCGCACAACCCCATCTATGATTGGTTTTACAAAAAATGGTGAAAGACTTGTAGGTCAGGCTGCAAAGCGTCAGGCAGTTACAAATCCTCACAATACTGTTTATTCAATCAAAAGATTTATGGGCAGACGCCTGAATGAAGCTACTGAAGAGGCTAAAATGGTACCTTTCAAAGTAGTTGCAAGCGATGACGGAAATACTATTCGTGTCGATATTGACGGTAAGAAATATTCTGCACCTGAAATATCAGCTATGGTTCTTCAGAAAATGAAGCAAACAGCTGAAGATTATCTTGGTCAGAAAATTACAGAAGCTGTAATTACAGTTCCTGCCTACTTTAATGATGCACAGCGTCAAGCAACAAAAGATGCCGGCGAAATTGCCGGTTTGACTGTTAAGCGTATCATAAATGAGCCAACTGCTGCTGCACTTGCTTATGGTTTGGACAAGAAAGGCAAAAATATGACAGTTGCCGTTTATGACCTTGGTGGTGGTACATTTGATATTTCTATTCTCGAAATCGGCGACGGTGTATTTGAAGTAAAATCAACAAATGGTGATACACATCTTGGTGGTGATAACTTCGATCAGAAATTGATTGACTTTCTTGCCGACGAATTTAAACGTCAGGAAGGTATTGACTTAAGAAAAGATCCAATGGCTCTCCAGAGACTACGTGAAGCAGCAGAAAAAGCAAAAATTGAGCTTTCACAGATGCTTCAGACAGATGTCAGCTTACCATTTATCACTGCAACACAAGATGGTCCAAAACACTTTAATGTGAACATCACAAGAGCAAAATTTGAAAATCTCTGTGCTGATTTATTCGAGAATTCTCTAAAACCTTGTGAATTGGCAATGAAAGATGCAAAGCTAACTCCAAGCCAAATTGATGAAGTAATTTTGGTTGGCGGTTCAACACGCATTCCCAAAATTCAGGAATTAGTGAAGAGCTTTTTCGGTAAAGAACCTTCTCGTGGAGTTAATGCTGATGAAGTTGTTGCTGTCGGAGCTGCAATACAAGGCGGCGTACTTGCCGGTGACGTACAGGACATCCTTCTTCTTGATGTAACCCCGCTTAGCTTAGGTATTGAGACTCTCGGTGGTGTTATGACACCAATGATTCAGGCAAATACAACCATACCAACGCGTAAGAGCGAAATATTCTCTACAGCAACTGATAATCAGACAAGTGTAGAAGTACACATTCTGCAGGGAGAAAGACCAATGGCGCGCGATAACCGCTCACTCGGAAGATTCCATTTAGATGGTATTCCACCTGCTCCACGTGGCATTCCACAAGTTGAAGTTGTTTTTGATATTGATGCTAATGGTATATTGGGAGTAACAGCTAAAGACAAGGCAAGTGGCAAAGAGCAAAATATTCGCATTGAAGCATCAAGCGGTATTTCAAAAGAGGAAATTGAAAAAATGAAGAATGATGCTCAGAAACATTCAGATGAAGATAAAAAACGTCGTGAAGAAATTGATATGCGCAATCAGGCTGATGCTTTAGTTTATTCAACTGAAAAACAATTGAATGAATTAGGCGATAAACTTACTGAAGAAGATAAGAAAAATATCACAGCTGCCAAAGACAAACTTGCAGCAGCAGTCAAAGAAGATGGTGGAGATATCCGAAGTGCTATGGATGAGCTGAATAAAATCTGGAGCGACGCTTCGACACGTATGTATCAGAATGCAGATGCAGCAGCAGGTGCTCAGCCCGGTGCAGAGCAAACAGCCGGAGCGGAAGCCGCTAAGGAAGATACAGTTGAAGAAGCTGAATATACTGTAGTTGATGACGATAAGAAGTAATTGTGAAAAATTAAGTCGTTTAATTTTTAGTTAGAACGATTGAACCTATTTCTCAACAAAGTTGATTCATTCTATGCGGGGTGGAAGTTTTTCTACAAACTTCCACTCCGCTCAGAGTGAATGATAAAATTATTTCAGTATAGCCAGTCATATTCAATCAGGAATTAATTTATTGTGAATTTACAAAGTCTGTAAATCAAACATAGTACCGATATTTAGAAGCAATTTGTCATCAAAAACTTTTTTAACTTCAATCATTTCATCAATAGCATTTTGTCCGAGCATCTTGATAAGATAGGGCTTCTTAAGTTTGCCGATTCCGTGTTCAGCCGAAACAGTACCACCAAAACTCAAAGCTAAATCTATACTTTCATCATAAAGCTTTCTTGCAAAAGCATATTCTTCGTCATTTCGGCAGAAAATATTTGCATGTAAGTGGCAGTTTCCAATATGTCCGAATACAACATATTCTAAATCAATATCAGCAAATTGGTCAAGATAATGATTGTAAAGAATTGGAAAATCACCATCAGGAACAGCCGAGTCTAATCCAACTTTTTTCTGGCTGTTATTTGCCAAATTCTCATAGACCTGAAGTGGAAGTTCATGTCGAAATTCCTTTAGCTTCAGGTGGTCTTTATCGCTTACAGCAAACCATGTCTCATCAGCAAGTGTTGTAAATTTGGATATGAATTCATACCATTTAGTCATCAGCACTTCTTCATAATCAAGGTAATATTCCTGCTCAAACCAAATAGCACCAATTGATTCAGAAGGAATTTCAGGATATTTTGGCGAGAGTAAATCAAGGGACTTTCTATCAAAATATTCGATTAGTCTTGCACAAAGATTATCATTCTTTTTGATTGAAATTGCAAAATTAAGCCTACTCAAACTTCTCAATTCAGTAACAAAATCAAGCAAACGGTAATTATCATCAAAGAATACAATGCCACCGATAATATTTTCAGGTCTCGGCAAGACTTCGAGTTCAATCTCCTCGAAAACGCAAAGTGTGCCCTCAGAACCAATAAAAAGGTCTATTGCATCAATATTGCTTCCCGTAAAGTAACCAGAGGCATTTTTAACATCAGGCATTGTGTAAGTCGGTAGATTAACTGAATAAATACTACCATTTTTTGTGGGGATACTTAGTTTGTAATTCTCTGCAAAAATCTCGCCTCTTTTTAATTTAATTCTATCGCCATTGGGCAGAACGACTTTTAAACCGGTAATCCACCTGCGTATGGGTCCATATTTAAACGTTCTGGCTCCTGAAGCATTATTTGCAGTATTACCGCCAATTGAAGCATTAATCTCTGTGGGATTAGGAGGTAAAAATAAATTATGTTCAGCAAGAAATTTATCAAGTTCATCAAGGGTTACTGAACTTCCGACTTGAACCCTGTTATTATCCAATAAATTTATATTCTTGAATTTCTCCATTGAAATTACTGCGCCGCCATTTGGAACTCTTGCGCCAGTTATTCCTGTGCCTGCACCTGAAATTGTTATTTTTATTTCTTCATTATAACAATACAATAATGCATTGTTTAGCTCATCAGAATTTTCGGGTATAAAAAGTAATTCAGCACTACCTTTCAAGTTTGAAGAGTCATAAGTATATGGATATATGGTATCCGGATCTGTTTTAAATTTCAATGTCATTTATAAAGTTAAAAATAAATATTAATAAACACTTCCTATTGTCAACGATAGAAAAACTCCACCGAGATTTGTCATCGGCAAACCAATTATACTTTCGATACCATCTCCTCCATAAGGAATGTAATGGTACTTAATATTAACACCTAAAATTGAGTTATTAATATTGCCGAAATATGCTCCGATACCCACAGAGCCGCCAAACCGCATAGAAAATTCACTGTATCCGAATGATTTGAACCAACCGATAATTTCGCCGTTTGGTTCACGGTCATAAGTATATGGATTAGACAAAATGAAAGTAGGTCCAATCCCAAGCGACAAAAATGGCTGTAGTGACTCAGATAGAGCATTTTTGAATATAAACTGCTGAAGACCAAATGTCATGGGAAATTTGTAGACGCGGTTGATTTTATTTATAACTTGCCATCTGCCGTTAATGAATTGCTCAAATTCATCAGTATTACGCGCTCCCGAAAGAAGTAAATTTGAGAAAATTATCATATTGCCGTCAAGTACTTGTCGCTGCCAAAAAAAACCAAAGCCAAATCCGCTATCTGATAGAATTACATCTAATCCGTAAGAAGATGCTTTGATATTGGTTTTATCACCTTTAGAAATCAAAGGTCTGGGTGACTCGAATACAAATACGCTATCAGGATTGAATTCAGGCTCTTTTTCACCCCCCGGTGTTTGTGAAAAAAGCTGATTGAATCCTGAAATAAAAAAAATTGCAAAAAAGATAAAATGTGCTGTTTTTTTCATTTTTTTAAAATTTATTAGTTATATTTCACCAATATAACGTTTTATTATTCATAAGAATTGTATGACATCAGAAACTTTCGTAATTTTACATATTGGATAAGTACAATTTTGAAAAAAGTTTTTTAAAAAATGCTGTTAAGTGAAATCATAGAAACACTTGAAAGAGAATTTCCCGGAGATACAATTCTTGATGGAGACCGTACAGGTCTGCAGTTGGGACGTTCTTTGCCTCAAGTGAGCAAAATTTTGACAGCTTATGAGCTTACCGATGAAGTTGCAGATGAAGCAAAAAATGCAGGTGTTGAATTAATAATTTCTTTTCATCCTCTTATTTATTTTCCCTTAAGAAGTATTCAGGATGAAGAAAGAGTTGGAAAAATTCTGAGAAAGTTAATTTTAAGTGATATAGCACTTTATGTTATTCATACAAATTTTGATACACACAGGCTTGGAACAAACAACATAATTGCAGATAAATTAAATCTTTCTGACAGAAGGATGCTCGCTAAATCTGATCAAGGTAAAAATAATGCAATCGGTATTGTTGGAAATCTGCCTGAAAGCTTGACAACTGATGAATTGGCAAAATTATTAAGTGAAATTTTCTCAGCATCTTTGAAATTTACAAATGGCAAAAGTGATATTATAAATAGTGTAGCAATTGTTGGCGGAAGCGGTTCATCTTTTTTGGATAATGCTTTGAACTCAGGAGCTGATGCATACATAACTGCAGATTTGACTTATCATTTATTTCATGCAGTAAAAGGAAAAATGGCGTTATTTGATATAGGTCATTACGAAATGGAGCAGTTTAACTCGGCTAAGATGTTCGAAATTATATCAAATCTCTTTGAAAAAATGAATTTAAAAATTACACTTTCAAGTATTAATACTAATCCTGTAAATTATTTTTACATACAAAATAGAAATAACTGATTTTAAATATTTAATAAATGGTGATTATTGATGGACTCTCAAATCCAATGTATAGCGATATTAGCAAACATAGACCTGCGTCTCGATGAAATGCTTGAAGATTATGGTGATTTACCTGACCAGATAAACAAAATCGAGATGAAAGTCAACGAGAAAAAGCTTCTTGTTGAGGAAACAGAGGGTATTCTTGCTGAAATCAAAAAATTTGTAAGCTCAGCAAAAGCAACGCTTGTTGACCTTAAAGATAAAGAGGAAAGACTTACCGAACAGCAGTTTAAGGTAAGAAATAATAAGGAATTTGATGCTATAACCAACGAAGTAGCTCATCTGAAATCCGAGCATGAAAAATTGAGCGACAGACTTCGCACTGAAGGTGTTAAGCAGGAAAACCTCATGAATATTCTCGAAGGACAGACAAAAGAATATGATGAAGCAAAGAAAGAATTAGAGGACAAATACGAAGAAGCCCAGCTACTTTCCGGCGACCAGAACGAAGAGTTAACTTATTTGCAGAATAAACGTCTTGATATAGTAAAGATAATTCAGAGCAAATTTATAAAGGATTATGAAAGGATTCGCACGATGCACCGTGATGCTGCTGTTATTATCAAAAAGAACAGTTGTACAGGTTGTTTTAGTGCAATACCTGCTCAAATTATAGTTGAAGTACGTAATAATCCTAACCACACTTACTATTGTGAAAACTGCGGAAGATTATTACTGCCAGATGATATTGTAGTAGGCGAAATATTTTAGTTCTTTGAAAATTTAATTCTCCGCTAAATATGATTTATAATTGCGAATTTTAGGGGAAAGCAGGCAATCGGGGGAGAATGACTTTTTACGAGTCATTCTTTTCAGGAAAGTCCGAACTCCACAGGAACAACGCGCTTCGTAACCCGAAGGCAGTAACGACAGTTTAATTACCATCGAAGCTGACGGAAAGTGCAACAGAAAGTAAACCGCCTATCCGGGCATTTATGCCGCAGGAGGTAAGGGTGAAAGGGCAGGGTAAGAGCCTACCGGTGTCAGGGTGATCTGGCAGCCCGGCAAACCCCGCGTGGAGCAAAGCCAAATAGGAGTTGCGAAATTCTTCGGAATTTACCCTTTGTTCCAAGGGTTGATTTACTTCGTGCAACTTGGGTAGGCTGCATGAGGCAGATGGTGACATCTGTCCCAGATAAATGATTGCCTCGGGTGATTTTCATTCAAGACAGAATTCGGCTTATCGCTTTCTTCTAATATTCGATTTTGTATGGATTATACAAAATTTTTCATTTATCTAATTTTATATAAAATTCCTCTAACACCAAGCTAAAAAATTAATAAAGGGAAAAAAGTAACATTAATTTTTATATATTTACAAAATAATTTGGTTTTAATGTTTTTTTTGCTTTAATTTGAATATTAAAAAATTTAGGATTTGAATTGTGAATTTACCTGAAGATCCTTTTATAAGAGAATTAATTCCGGAGTTTGTAGAAACCTGGATAAATGACTTAAATGATTATTACACATACGAAGCTAATAATCAGACAGACGAGTTATACAGAATGGCACATACAATCAAAGGGTCATGCTATCAGTTTGGATTCAATGATCTTGGCGACATGGGTATTGAGCTGATGGGATATGCCAAAGCAAATGACTGGACACGTTCCAAACCCTTGTATGAGAAAATTAAAAGTAGATTTAATGAAATTAACGACTATTTAAATAGTAACAATGTAACATAAATATACAGGTGCTGATATGAAAAAAAGTTCCACCCTTATTGCAATTATTTTGGTTTCATTTGCATTTGTTTACACATCTAGTGCACAAAACCGAATTGCAGTTCTCCCATTCCAAAATATGGACGGGAAATTTGATTATAATGAATGGTGCTTCACACTTCAGGATAGTCTTACCAATGCACTCATTGGCGCTGACCCTGAAGAATTGAGCTACCGTATAGTTCCGGCTGATTCAGTTGAGGCGGCTTTGGCTGACCTTAATCTTGACCCTGCTAATCCACAATACTTTACCGATATGTGGAAAGCAATTGGAAAACTGAATGTGAAAAAAGTTGTTTGCGGCTCTTTCATCATTGAAGGAGGAAGTATATTAATTAAAGCCGCTGTTTATGATGTCAAATTGAAATTACCCCATCCTAAATATCAGGCTACTAACATTTTTAGGGATTTAGATAAAGCATTTGATGCAATTGATGAAATTCTAAATGTTGTCAGACCTGGTATGATGTAATTTTAACTTGAATATTTTTCAAATGAGGCTGTCTCTTGGTTTTTAATCTGAGTCAGTCTCTTTTGATTTGTAATTGGATTACAATATTGAGTATATATCTTTTAAATCACTTAAATTATTACAATGTCAAAGCACAAATACAAATTACAAGAGCCGGCGATTATAGCCACAACATCTACAAATGGTACAAATTACAGTGAGTTAGTCAAGCAAGAGATTGATGCTTTTCATGTAGCTCAAGGGCAGCTTGTTACTAAATACCAAAATATTATAGAAAAATTATATGAATTTGCTCCGGTGATTGTTATCATTCATGACTGTTTGAGCATTTCAGCTCCTTATATTTATGTAAATAAGTTTGCAGAAATTGAGCTTGGCTATAAACCAAACATATTAATAAACGGCGGGAATGAATTTTTTGACTCAATAATTCATAATGAAGATATTGATGAGGCAAGTATTAAACAATCAGAATTTATTTACAATCTTCAAGAAGAGAAGCCTGACAAAGGAGATAAACTATATTTAGAGCATAGTTTCAGACTGAAGCACTACAAGGGTTATTATCTATGGTTTAACCGCAGAACTTCACTTCTCTCACGCAAAACGGATAATTCTCCACATCTGCTTCTTTCAATATTAAACAACATCAACGATAGTGTCAAACTTCAACAGGAAAAACAAAAAAGAATGGCACTTGAGATATCTATGCTCAAGCAAAAGGTTAAGATGCAGAACGAAAAACTTCAGACTCAGCTTTTAGTATCTATTGAATTTACTAAGTTCGTTGAGGGCATCAGTAAATTTATAACAAATATTTCAAAAAATGAAGGTCAAAAAGAAAAAGAACTATCAAGAAATATTCTTAATTACTTATCCAAAAATAAACCCGACACAAATGTTTGGGAAGAGTTTACCCAAAGATTTCATGAAATCAATCCAAATTTCGTCACTTTTCTATCATCAAATTTCCCGAATCTCACACCTACAGAAATAAAAGTTTGCTCTTTGACAAAAACCGGATTAAATTCCAAAGATATAGCCACTATTTTGAGAGTTTCAGTGCGAAGCATTGAAAATCATAAATATAATATCAGAAAAAAATTTGGTCTGGATTCCTATCAAAATCTCTATAATTACCTCAATGTTTTATAAATTGTTTACTTTTTAAGCAATTTTTGAAAAAATAACCAAAAAAAATTGATTATTAGTATTATTATAATGTAACATTATTCATTGCTATTCGTTATCTAAGTAAACGATAAACTAAGGAGGACGCAATGAAAAGGTTATTTTTAATATTGGCAACATCCGCTGCACTAATGATAGGTTGCAGTTCGACCGGCGGTTCCGGTGGATATTTTGGTTATAACAATAGTCCTGATTATCCCGAAACACGTTCATCTAATCAGGGACAAGAAGCAGTCGCAACAGGCGGCACTAATTCAGGTTGGGTAAATCCAATGTCGCAGAATGATGCTGCAGCTATGAGAAGATTGGATTATGTTCATGCTGATTATTCATATCATTATAATCCACATGTGTTTGTACCGGTAATGGTTCCCTGGTGGCATCGCTATCATGGATGGGTATCTTACCCGTTTCCGGGCAGTCATTTCTCTTTATATTATTCAAATTTCTGGGGTTATAACTGGTATTCGCCATGGTACACATATCATCCGTATTACGGAGGTTACTGGGGTGGTCATTTTGTAGGTGGTTACCATAACTGGTACAACCAGCCTGTTTACTCACGTAGCAGCAGAGCTATTGACAACAGCACATACAGAAGTTTTGGTGCAAATCGCGGCAGCTATTCACACAATCAGGGTCGAAATGCGACTACAAGTACTTCCTCAAACAGATACAGGACAGGTTCGGCGGCAACTTCAAGCGGAAGAGTAGAATCTTCATCAGTGAGAAGCAACACAGTCGGAACTTCAGGCAATACATTTAGAGAAGTATCCTCATCGGGAAGCTCTTCAAGAGCAACTTCTACAAATGCAACTACCAGTTCAAGAGTTGAAAATAAGACATTCAAACCTTACAATACCGGAACTACAAGTTCAAGAACAGTAAGCACTCCTTCAAATCAGGGACGCACAGCCGGCTCGACTAATATTTACAGATCAGGTTCAGAGTCTTCATCAAATAGCGGCACATTTCGTGGCAGTAGCAGCAATAGTAGCGGAAGTACACGTTCATCGTCAACTTCCACAGCTCCTTCATCAGGCTCTTCACGAAGCAGCGGGTCTTCATCAGGTACTGTTCAGCAAGGTTCATCTTCAAGCGGCTCATCAAGTAGTGGCAGAACATCAAGCGGAAGCTCTTCTTCCGGGCGCGGTTCGAGTTCAGGTTCAAGCAGTGGAAGAACGAGGTAGTTTATGACAAAGATAATCATATATATATTTTTATTTATAATAATATCTGTTACTCAGGTCAGGGCTCAGTTCATTGAAGATGCTTTAAGATACACTATGCCAAACGGAATCATAACTCCAAGAGCGGCGGCTATGAATGTATCTTTTCACGGAATTTCCGATGACATCAGTGCTTTGTACTATAATCCAGCAGGATTGAGCCTTATCGGCAAATCTGAATTGTCTTTTGGATTAGGCTTTACGAATACTAATAATGAAACCGATTTTGTTTCATCAAAGAATATTCTCAGTTCAAACAATGAATATATTACTCATGCTGGTATAGCTATTCCGGTTTCATTTGACGATACCAAAGCAGCTATTGCAATTGGATATTTTTTGGAGGATGATTTTAACAGCATATTTTCATTTTCCGGATTCAATCCCAGAGCTACATTGATAGGCAGTGAAACGTCATTCGGACCAAGAAATACTAACGATAACTGGGCATATTTACTATATCTTGCTGATGCCACGGATAACGGGTTTGTTACACCATTCGGTGATAGTTTGCAGCAAACATCAATGATATCCGAAACGGGCGGTCTTCAGAACGTAAGTGGTGGCGTATCATTTGATGTAAGCGAATATGTTGCATTTGGTTTCGGCATTACCGGCAAATGGGGCAATTATGCTTACAGAAAGGAATATTCTGAATTTGACAATAACAGTATTCACTCGGGAACATCTATCGAAGGACGTGTTTTCAACAGGCTTGATGCCGTTCAGAATCTAAATCAGAATGTTTCGGGTATAAATGCTACACTTGGCATTCAGGCAAGATTAAGCAATTTTATGAGATTTGGTGTTGCTGTTAAAACCCCTACATGGTATCAGGTGGATGAAAATTTTGATGCAAGATTTGATGCTTCATATAAATCAGGACATCAGCCGGAGTTTTATCAATATAGCGGTAAAAATTCTTATAATCTCAGAACGCCGTTTGTTTATAGTGCCGGCTTGTCCATTCATGGCGAGGGACTTACATTTGCTGCCGGAGTATCTTATTCTGATGCGACCCAGTTGAAATTTAGCGATGCCGTACCGGAATTGATGGCTCTGAATAATAGAATAATTCTTGAGCTTGTTGGTCAGACTACATGGGGATTCGGACTTGAATACGATATTCCTATGATGCCGGTTGTCGCTCGTGCAAGCTACGAAAGAACAACATCGCCTTATCATATGGATATTGCAAATGCCAATATCACGAATCTTTCTCTTGGTGGTGGGGTTTATGTAGGCAAGAA
Source organism: Ignavibacteriota bacterium (assembly GCA_019637995.1). Classification (NCBI taxonomy): domain Bacteria; kingdom Pseudomonadati; phylum Ignavibacteriota; species Ignavibacteriota bacterium. Next base: position 50,667 of record JAHBUQ010000006.1, on the reverse strand, counting down.
CATTCGTGTTGACGGTGTATTCAGATGGATTGATTTCTCTGAGCAAAGAGTAAATTTTCCTACTCAAGAAAATATAAGCAGTTATGGCAATTATATAGTTAACAGAATGCCACTTAATATTAGCTTTGGTGTAACTTACAGATATTAATTGCAGTTTTTAGTCATTTTTTAAACAGGGTTGAATCTTAATGGATTCAGCCCTTTTTACGTTAATTATGTTATAATTCTACAATTATTTGATAATTAAATCAAATATTGTTTTTTTTTATTAGTCAATAGTGATTTAATAAAATATTTCTTGTTTTTTTTAGATAAAAATAAGTTATTTTTGTGTTTGGTGTATTAGCAAATAAATAAATTTAAATGGAAATTATACAAATAGAAGCTGGACCGGTTGCAACAATAGGATATCTTGTCATAGACAAGAAATCCAGAAGCGCAGCAATAGTTGATGCACCATTAGAAAGTACGACATATTTCAATTCACTAATTGAAGAACGGCGACTGAAAATTGAAGCGATTTTTCTTACGCATACACATTGGGATCATATTGCTGATTGTGCTAAATTAGCCAGACTTACAAAAGCACCCGTTTACGTTCATGAGGATGATTTGCACAGACTGACTGAACCGATGAATCACACAATAATACCCTTACCGTTCAAGATAGAATCAGTAAATGAATATGTAATTACAAAAAATAAAGACAAAATTAATATTGGTAATTTAGTCTTTGAAGTGCTTCATACACCCGGACATACAGAGGGTGGAGTTTGTTATGTAGAACATAGTAAAGGTGTAATATTTGCAGGTGATACTCTTTTCAATGAAAGTATAGGCAGAGTTGATTTACCGGGAGGCTCAATGTCATTACTTCTGGAATCAATTAAATCTGAACTTTTGTCGCTACCGGACAATTACAACGTATATTCCGGTCACGGACCGGCTACTTCAATTGGCTGGGAAAGAAAACATAATCCCTTTCTTAACTGAAATATTTGCAATTAATAATAAAAATATGTATATCAGCAGATTATATATTGTTTTTTTGATATTGCTTATTACCATATATGCGAAAGGTTGCTATTCTTTTACAGGTGGTTCAGCTCAACCCCACCTAAAAACTATGCAAATTCAGAATGTAATTGATAATAGTGGATTTGGTAATCCGCAATACAGAGAATTACTTACAGATAATATTATAGATTTATTCCTTAATGACAATACATACGAAATAGTTGATTTGGCTGGAGATGCCAGATTATCTGTGACAATAAGTTCAATCAGAGAGACACCCGTGTCTGTAAGCCCGGGCGAACTCGAGACTGAAAGAAAAATAGAAATAGCTTGTGAAGTTGAATTTTTTGATAATATTAAAAAGGTCGTCATTACAAAACGAACAATATCAAGTTACGATATCTACGCCGTATCAGAAGCACAACAAGGTCGCGAGGATGCTATAAGAACAGCACTCAGCCAGCTTGCTGATGATGTTCTGCTTGCGGTGATTTCAGGTTGGTGATTTTTTAAATTAACGAATGTGTAAATTATTGGAGAAGGGCAAATAATGTTCCCTGTTGAAAATATTATAATGATTGTGTATTTTTTGTCTTTGTCGGTACTGTTTGGTTTTGGTATCCACGGTTTAGTATTACTATATTATTACCGCAAAACATTCAATCATCATCTTCCTTATGAAATTATGCCGGATGCTGTTCCGATGGTTACTGTTCAGCTTCCACTTTATAACGAAATGTTTGTAGTTGAAAGACTTATTAAATCTGTTTGCGAAATTGAATATCCTAAAGATAAACTAGAAATACAAGTGCTTGATGATTCAACTGATGACACAGTTAAAATGACTAAAGAAATTGTAAATGCTTATAAGTCTAATGGTGTTAATATAAAATATATTCACAGAGAAAATCGGATAGGGTATAAAGCCGGAGCTTTGAAATATGGCTTGGAATGTGCCGAAGGAGAATTTGTTGCAATATTTGATGCTGATTTCGTTCCAAAACCCGATTTCCTGATGAAAACAATACCTCACTTCAACAATCCTGAAATTGGGATGGTTCAGACAAGATGGGAACATTTAAATGAGGAATACTCATATTTGACAAAAGCACAGGCTCTTGCTCTCGACGGTCACTTTGTTCTCGAACAACAAGTTAGAAACAAAGCCGGATTCTTCATCAATTTCAATGGTACTGCCGGAATATGGCGTAAGTCAACTATATTTGATGCCGGAAACTGGCAGGCTGATACTCTCACTGAAGACTTAGACCTCAGTTATCGAGCTCAGCTCAGAGGATGGAAATTCCGCTACCTGAATGATGTTACATCACCGGCAGAGCTTCCTGCTGATATTAATGCACTCAAAACCCAGCAGTTCCGCTGGACGAAAGGTGCTGTAGAAACTGCCAAGAAAATTTTGCCAATGGTTTTGAAATCAAACCTGCCAATTAAGATGAAACTGGAATCATTCATACATCTGACAAGCAATATTGTTTTTCCATTTATCATTATAGTTGCTTTACTTAATGTTCCACTAGTTATTATTAAAAATACTGTTGGAGGTTTTGACCAGTTTTATTCGTTAATGTCCATATTTGTACTGGCATCAGTTTCAACATTCCTGTTCTATACCTACGCTCAGAAAGCAATTCATCTTGACTGGAGAAAGAGACTGCTTTTGTTCCCTGTTTTCCTTGCTGGTAGTATGGGGTTTGCTGTAAATAATACTAAAGCAGTAATTGAGGCATTAATTGGTAAAAAAAGCGGATTTGCACGTACGCCCAAAGACGGTATGATTGGAAAGCAAACTATAAATCGTAAAGTCAGTTACAAAATGAAGAGGATTTCTGCAGTAGTTGTTTTAGAGTTACTTTTGACATTATATTTCGTTGCAGGCATTATAATTTCAGCTTTTTACCTTGAAATAGCTGCTATGCCATTCCAATTACTCTTTTTGATGGGATTCGGAACAGTCGGCTATATGTCTCTGAGACATGCTTTAACCAGATAATTGATTTCAGTTAATAATAATTGCAAAGACACTTATCAAAAAGGTTCAATTTAGCTTTGCTAAATTGAACCTTTTTCAATTTGAGATGTATTTTTCAAAATTAATTTTCGTTTATTGACCTGTAGAGATCTTTCAATTTTTTTCTAAGATGTAAAACTGCATAGCGTTTACGAGCAAGTAAAGTGTTAATGTTAACACCTGTAACTTCTGACATTTCTCTAAATGAAATACCTTCAAATTCATTTTTAACAAACACCTCTCGTTGCTCAGGTGGAAGTTCAGCAAGACCTTCCTGAACTGATTCCCATATAGTTTTGCGAATCAAATCAGTTTCAGGGCTTGTAGTAAAATCACCGAGGAAATTCTCGAATGTATCAACGCCGTCTTCTGCCTGACCGGGTGTCTGCATATCAGAAAAAGTTTCAGCACGTTTTTTTCTGTAAGAATCAATAATTCTGTTTCTAACGGCTGTAAATACCCATGATGCAATGTTCTCAATAGGTTTCTGTACATTAGCAGATGCTGCAAGAACATTTGTAAAAACATCTTGCAAGATATCTTCTGCCTCTTCCTGACTGCGAACTCTCTGTCTTATGAACCCAAGAAACTTCTTGCGGTCAGTACGGAATAAGTTCTCAATCTGCAATGCTAAATCCATATCGCCACTCCTATTTGAAGATGTATAATAATAATTTTTAGAATCACTTTTGTGTTCCGGTTTTTTATATTTAATAACCTTTGTAATAACAATCACCTAAAAAATAATTCGTAAAAATAAACTATCATCATCCTCCGTTATATCATTTCAAAAAAGTTTTTTCTAAATGCGACATTAATTATATTATAATGACACATCAAAATCAAAAAGGTTTCAAATAAATTTAAACTTTTTTAAAAAAACATAAATAATATTTTAAATATGACAAAATGTCATACTAATTAACATAAATAATAACTATTATAACATAGGAATATTTATGCCAAACTTATCTGCATTTTCTTTCGCTCTGCTATAACCTGCATCTGAATGTCGGAGAATACCCATCAGAGGATCATAAGTAAGAACTCTTGACAATCTGCCGGCGGCTTCTTCAGTTCCGTCAGCGACAACCACCATACCTGCATGCTGAGATAATCCCATTCCTACTCCTCCGCCATGGTGCAATGAGACCCATGAAGCACCACCAATAGCGTTAAGAGCGAAATTCAAAAACACCCAGTCTGATATAGCATCAGAGCCATCAAGCATAGATTCGGTTTCGCGGTGAGGCGATGCAACCGAACCACAGTCAAGATGATCGCGCCCGATTACAATCGGTGCTGAGACTTTACCGGTTTTCACCAAATCATTGAACATAAGACCCGCTTTCATTCGGTCGCCGTAACCCAACCAGCATATTCTTGAAGGCAATGCCTGATACCCTATATGATTCTGTGCATTTTTAATCCATCTGTGAAGAGGCTCGTCATTTGGGAATAATTCTAAGACTGCTTTATCTGTTACTGCTATATCGGCAGGATTTCCTGACAAAGCGACCCATCTGAATGGTCCTTTGCCGTCACAGAATAAAGGACGGACATAGTCAGGTACAAATCCATTGAAGTCAAAAGCATTTTTGACTCCGCCGTAATCTCTGGCTATTCCTCTGATATTGTTTCCATAATCAAAAACTACTGCTCCAGCTTTCTGGAAATCAAGCATTGCTCTGACGTGTGAGGCTATTGACTTATAAGACTCTTCAAGGTACTTCTCAGGATTTTCCTTCCTCAAAGTGTCTGCTTCAGATTTGCTGAGACCTGCAGGATAATACCCGTTCAGCGGGTCGTGAGCCGAAGTTTGGTCAGTTACCACATCCGGAATAATATTTCTTCTGATAAGCTCAGGAAGAATTTCTGAAGCGTTGCCTATTAATCCGATTGAAAGAGCTTCTTTTCTTGAGCAATAATCTCTCATCACGTTGAGAGCTAAATCAAGACTATCTATTTTAATGTCGCAATAACCATCATGAATACGCTTATCAATTCTTGTCTCATCAATTTCTATTGTTATTGATACTGCACCTGTAAATTTAGCGGCAAGAGGCTGAGCTCCACCCATTCCGCCCATTCCGGCAGTGAGTAAGAATCTGCCGTAAAGGTCACCCCCGAAATGCTGCCTTGCACATTCTGCAAATGTTTCGTAGGTCCCTTGGACTATTCCTTGAGTACCGATATAAATCCAGCTGCCTGCTGTCATCTGTCCATACATCATAAGACCCAGACTGTCAAGGCGCCTGAATTCATCCCAGGTTGCCCATTTAGGAACAAGATTTGAGTTTGCAATAATGACTCTCGGTGCGGCTGTATAAGTTTTGGCTACACCAACAGGTTTACCTGACTGAACAAGCAAGGTCTCGTCTTCATCCATATTTTTGAGTGTATCAACAATAGCATCGAAGCACTCCCAATTGCGGGCTGCTTTTCCAAGTCCACCATAAACTATGAGTTCTGAGGGCTTCTCTGCATTCTCAGGGTCAAGATTATGGTGTATCATCCTGTAAGCGGCTTCAATTTGCCAGTTTTTACAAGTTAGCTCAGTCCCTCTTGGAACTTCAACCATTCTCATTATTAATTACTCCTTACATTCAAATCAGGAAGTTTTGGCTTTGACTTCAATTTATCCAAATATTCCTGAACTTCATCTTCGCTTAATTTATAATTTTCAAATATTACTCTGAAAAACTCCCATGGATATATTCCGGTATCGTGTCCATCGCCCCAAACAGGATTAATTGCATAATTGCCAACAGGTGTCAGAGATTTTAATTCATTCTTTCCAGGAGTAAATGTAGGCATCGAAAATTTATTTGTTTTCCCGGATTGTTCGTTTTTTTCACGGCAATCAGCACAAGGGCACTCCAAACGAAGTTTTTCTATTTTTATAACAGATTTGAAGCCGTCAGCCCATTCAGCTGCCAGTAATCCGTCATTCTCACGCTTTATTTTCAAAGGTACTAAATTCATAACGCAAAATTAAGCAATTATTTTCAAATAACAAAATTACTAATACGACTTTATCAAGTTACAGTTGATTATTTTGAAAAATTAATGATAGTGCCATTCTTTTATGGAAAATATTTTTTTAGTATTTCAACAATTGATTTAATTCAAAAGTAAATCCTTAATATAAATTATCCAAATATTCACTCATTCTTGACTCATATTTAATAAAATATTTAAAAAATATTCAATTATTTTGTATTTTTTAAAATATTTCTTGTATATTTAATAACAATAAGTTATTTTATATTTTGTTAAGTGTACCAAATCAAAATATTTATGTGAAAATTGGAACATTAATTTAAAATAATTATGATAACTACTATTGTTCAATATATGAAGAGACTTACTTAAATGACAAATAAGGGACAAATTTTAAGATTACTTAACTACAAGAATCTTCTAAAACATTTACAGAGTTTAGGATTTAAGAAAGTATTTTCTGATAATATTTCAGATACACTTGAAATATCATCATCTCTTGTGCGAAAAGATTTTGGAAATTTTGGTATCACCGGTAACCGCAAAGGCGGCTATGATATTGATTCTATAATTGTTAAAATTGACGAAATTCTTGGTAAAGATGAAATTCAGAAAGTCATTATTGTCGGTGTTGGAAGGGTTGGTGAAGCACTTATGAATTATCAGGGATTTCTGAAAGAAGGCATTCAGATAATCGCTGGTTTTGATACTGAGCCTGACAAAATCAGAAGTGATTCCGGAGTTCCTATCTTGCATATAGATAAGCTTACTGATTATGTGATGGATAACAAAATTAGAATTTGCATTTTGACAGTGCCGCAAATGGTCGCAAAGCATACAGTTGACCTGCTTGCAGCTTCAGGAATCGGTGGCATTCTTAATTTTACTCCTATAAAATTCCAGAGTACATCAGAACTCACTATCAATAACATTAATATTGTTCATGAGCTGGAAAATCTGATTTATGTAGTAAATAAGCAGAAAGAAAATCAAAAATCCTAAAGTGAGGCAGCAATGAATATTAAGACTAAATATATGGGCTTGAATTTGCCCGGACCTGTTATTGTAGGAAGTTCCTCGCTAACAAACAGCATAGACAATATGAAAAAAGCTGAAGATGCCGGTGCCGGTGCTATTGTTATAAAATCACTTTTTGAAGAGCAGATACTCACGGATTCGGGAAGGGATATTTCATCCAGAAAACTGCATTCCTGGTATCCTGAAGCTGTTAAAGGCATAAGCAATTATTCCGAAAATCAACTTATTGACCATTATCTTAAGTTGATTGAATTTGGTAAAACAAGTTTAAATATTCCCATATTAGCAAGTATTAACTGTATTTCAGATTATGAATGGCCACAGTTTGCCTCAAGTTTTGAGGAAGCGGGTGCCAATGCTATAGAATTAAATATTTCAGTATCTCCTGCCGACTCATCAAGCGGAGACGAAATTTTGCTGAATATTGCAAAAATTATTTCAGCTGTCAGAGACCATTGCACGATTCCGGTATCGGTTAAATTATCTCCATTCTTCACAAATTTCAATACTGCACTTAAGCAGATTGATGAAACCGGAATTGAAGGTCTTGTGCTATTCAACAGACTCTTTACACCAAATATTGATATTGAATCAATTTCTGTAACAGGCGAGTCCAATTTAAGTTCGACAAGCGATATGAATACTTCACTGAGATGGATTTCTCTACTCTCTGATTCTCTGAAAGCCGATATAGCCGGCTCGGGAGGAGTTCACGATAGTGAGGGTGCTATTAAATACCTGCTTGCTGGTGCAAGAGCGGTTCAGGTAACATCTGCAATTATGATGAATGGTTTTGACTATATCGGCATAATTAACAATGGTATTTCCAAATGGATGGATGAAAAAGGTTACACATCAATTGATGAATTTTGTGGTCTAATTGCAAAGGATATTAGCAGTAAAAATCAATTCCTGAAAATTCAGTACCTTAGATTTGAATAATAATTTCTGTACCGTCAGTTGTTACAACTGGCGGAATGGGAATAAACTGAAAAATTATTCTTCGATAAAAAGGTTAATAGCTAATTTGATTTTTGAAAATAATTCAGAATCAATTTCTCCAATTTTTTTCAATGGAAATGATATTTTTAAGAACCTCATTAAATCAATCTATGAAATTATTACTTTTTGCTAAAGTTGCTTATTAGGGTATATCGTTATCAAGCATATCACAGTTGGAATTTGCCTTCCAAAATACCTTTTACAGTAATATCTTCATCTAATTCTTCCCAGCGGAGGGCAATACTATTAAGCCGAAGTTCGACTTTTTGTAATTCCGCATCATTAGCTTTACTTAAAATTTTGAACCAGTCAGCTGGAAAAGCGATGATTCTGAAATCCGTCAATTTAAGGTAAATCATCCTATCCTTGACCCATACATTCATTGCAACCGGCTCTGTTTCTCTACTTTTATCAACGACCATGAAATCTACATCCGTAAAATAACAAGCATTTTAATTTTTCAATAACTTACAAACTAATACTTTTTAACGAAATTAGCAGGTATATATTATTATAACGTATTTTTGAAAAATACTAATGATAAAATGTAAAGGTATCAAAGTTAAAGCCACCCAAACCTTTTTCCTTATTGATTTCGTTTTAATAAGGTAATAAGGTTATTACGATTAAGTCGCTTTACTCTTTCTGCTAAGGTTTTTAAAAAAGATAAGGTTTCTATCTGATTATTAACCCTGCCCCTAAAAAATATAAGGGCAGGTCAAGCCCTAACCTTACATTTCAATTCCTAAAACATCTGTTGTTTTACATTGCAGTCGTGGATTAGTAAAAAGGCGATTGTCAGACATTTTAACGATAACATAGTTCATACGGGGCGAAAGTTTTACTGAAAATCAATGTTTAGCATTTGCCAAAATGTTTGAATTTCTTTAGGTTTGGAAATTATTCAGAGATAATTATGGAAGTAAGGTGAGAATTTCTTACTTTTGAAAATTAAAATGTTTGCTGATTTTTGAAAATATTTGGTGCATTATAATTCGATTACATTAATATTTAAAGAAATATTTTGATAAGAACAGCTCAATAAACTTTGTGGATTATCTGGTATTTTATGTTAAAATGCTATTTTTTTAAGTGAAATTCAAATGTAATAAATGTAAAATTGAGTAAATAATTGAAATTATTGTAGATTATCGGATACCATTATGGAAAAGAAAATAATTTTTACACAACATTCTTTGGAGCGGATATCAAAACGTGGAACCACAAAAGAATAAGTAATTGAAGCAATAGAATTTGGAAATCGTGAATCAGCAAATGGTAATAAAATAATGTGTCGGTTAAATCTTCCTTATAATAAAATCTGGCTCGATACTTCTTATCCAATAAAACAAGTTGCCCCAATTATTGTTGATGAGGGTAATGAAATAATAGTTATTACAGTTTATACATTTTATTTTTAGGAGAAAAAAGTGAAAATAAGTTATGACAAACAAGCTGATGCTATGTATATTGAATTAATTGAAGATGTTGAACACGTTAGAACAGTTCAGCTTTCTGAAGATATTGCGCTTGACTTTGCTAAAGGTGAAATACTTGTCGGAATAGAGATTTTGGATGCAAAAGAGAATATGGGTAAAGGAAAAATTCCTCCTGTTGTTCTTGATAATTTCAGATATGAGTTTGCATAGAAATGATAAATAACTAAACATCTGCAGGACTCTCAAAAAAATGCCTTAATTACCTTATTAAATTTAATTTAATAGGGTAATAAGTTTGGACAGGTGTTTTATTTGATATTTTCTGCTAAGGTTTTAAAAAAAGATAAGGTTTCTAACTGATTATTAACCCTGCCCCTAAAAAATATAAGGACAGGTCAAGCCCTAACCCTACATTTCAATTCCCAAATCATCTGATGTTTTTCCATGGCGACATACAAATGCAGGGGCTTATGAAATAACATTTGATTAATATTGAGTTTAAAATTACTTTTCACAAATATTATTTTTTTTTCACAAAAATTTTGATTATTTTTATTTTTGGGAAATTGCATATTTCAAAATGATTTTTGATGTTACAATTTTCTCAAATAAATTTGTAAACTAAAATAAAAATGGAGTTCAAAATGAAAATATTAGTATCAGACGGAATCGAGAAAATTGGTTCAGATATGCTCAAAGAAGCAGGTTTTGAAGTAATCGAAACAAAGCTCACTCCTGAGCAGTTATTAGCGGAAATCAAAAATTATGATGCAATCATAGTTCGCTCAGCAACAAAAGTTACTAAAGAAGTAATTGATGCCGGCAATCTTAAATGTATTGCACGTGGAGGCGTCGGGCTTGATAATATTGATGTTGCTTATGCTAAGGAAAAAGGAATTCCCGTACTTAATACACCCGGAGCATCTTCGATTTCAGTTGCTGAGCTTGCAATTGCACACATGTTTGCACTAAGCAGATTTTTACATTTGAGCAATACTGAAATGCGTCAGGGTAAGTGGCCCAAAAAAGAGTACAGCAAAGGCATCGAACTTACAGGTAAAACCGTCGGTATCATTGGTTTTGGCAATATCGGAAAAGAAGTTGCTAAAAGATGTCTTGGGCTATGTATGGATGTAGTTTCTTATGACCCTTATGTGAATGAAACTGACATGAATGTGAAACTTGTTACTATGGACGAACTTCTTGCACAATCAGATTTTATTACATTGCACATTCCATTTATCAAAGAAAACGGACCTACAATTACATCCGCAGAATTTGCTAAAATGAAAGATGGTGTAATCTTGATTGACTGCGCCCGCGGTAAAGTTGTTGTAGAAAAAGACTTACTTGAAGCACTCAATAGCGGAAAAGTAGCTAAAGCAGCTCTTGATGTATTCGAAGTTGAGCCACCAACAGAAGCACAATCAGCACTTATAAACCATCCAAATGTGTCTGTTACTCCTCATATCGGCGCCTCCACTATGGAAGCTCAGGACAGAGTTGGCGAGGAAATCGCAGGAAAAGTAATAGCAGTACTTAAAGGCTGATTCGAAGAAATATTATAATTTTATGGGGCAGCCGATATAATTTCGAATGCCCCATTTTTTTTAATAATTAAGAAGTAAAGTACTTTTTTGGGTAGTCAAAAAATCTTAAATTACCGTTGTGATTCAATACTTCTTCCCAAGAATTTACTTCAAAATCTATGCAAATAATACCGCAGGTCGGTACATTTTCAAAATAATTTCCTGTAAAAAATGTTGCGAGTGAAGTAATATCCGGATTATGACCAAAAAACATAGCGGCAATTATATTATTATCTAAATGCTTAATTGTTTTGTTTATAAATTTCATTCCTTGATGATAGATTGCCTCTTCCATATTTATATCATTTTTGTCAATTTGGAGAGCATCGGCAAAATATTCAGCAGTAGTAATAGCTCTTTTGGCAGTACTTGAGTAAATAACTGGCTTAAGTCCAATTTTATTTGAGAAAATATCAGCCATTTTGGGAGCATCATGAAATCCTCTTTTGTTCAGAGGTCTGTCAAAATCAGTCCACTCCTGATTATCCCAGCTTGATTTAGCGTGCCTGACAAATATTATTGTTTTCATATTAATTTATTGGTTATTATTTGTTTGCATTTTTTTTTGATATAACAGATTGTCCTCAGCAATGGCAACACCTCTTACCTTGTTTGCCGATAGTGTATCTTTTCTTTTCTCATAGGCTTTAGTCATAAGTTCAACAAACCGGTCGCGGACTTCCAGCCTTTTCTCCTTATCCTCAATTTGCAGCCAAGCTCTTTGCTCGAAGAAGGTACTCAGATTATTGATAACTTTCTGAGGTGAAGATGAAGAATCCGTTTCGGCTTTGCTAAGAACATTAGTTAGTCTGCTAAATACTTTTTCAGAGTTATCAGAGCTACTTTCAACATTTCCGTCATCATCATTGTCTGATTTTTCGGTATAATAATTCTTTACCACAATTGAAAGGGATTTGACTGTGCCTTCATCGGTGAAATCATAAAGTTTGAATTTAGCAGGAAATGAAGGTCTAATCTTAACAGTAATATTATCCGGACTTGAATCAAATCCGTTTGCTTTGAGAAGTTGGATAATCTCCTTAATTTTTGATGAAGTCAGGTCAGATTCTACAAGCATTAATCCGCTTCCAATGAAGATATCACCCATCATACCATCCAGCCTTGAAAAATTTCTGAAAAGCATTTGACGTATGAATTGCCCCTGATTGTAAACTCTTTGAAAATCGTCTCCACCGAGAGCAGAGCGTGAACGCAAAATTTGCAGAGTTTGGCTTGGTTTTTCGTAACCCAGCCATTCAATTATTCCCATTGCCTGCGAAAAACCAAGTTCAGCGAAATAATGTATTTTGTCCACTTCGCCAATTCTGCATAATTCTTCAAAATATGCTCTTCTGCCTTTAGCAGCACGAACAATAGTCAGCTTATTCTGCCCGGTTGTATCGTCATAGCCGGCATCAGCAGGTGTATCCCGAGGGATTGATATAATTTCGATTTTTCCGTTATCAGGTAGTATAGAAATTATATGATTAGCATCAGCATGGCGATATCTGTCACCCAGACGTGCATCAACTCCGGTCACTGCAATATTAATTCGCCTGCCTGAATATACCCTTCGGATATATTTTCCGGCGTCTTCATCATATTCAAATTCCGGAAGATTTGTTGAGCGGCTTATATTTATTACCTGTACTCCTGAATCAGCATCCGGTAGAATTGCCTTAAGAAAAGTAGTATCAATTGTTTCGTCTTTATCGGTTAGGTTATTTACTTTTGTAATATCAGACTTAATTTCAATTATTTCACTATACTCGTTTTTAAAGTAAATAGCAACTAATAATCCTGCTATTAATATCATTATCAGCAAAAAATAAAGAGGAACATAAGATTTCTTCTTTCTTTTACTATTTACTTTTTGTACCATAATTTAACAAATATTCTATAAAAATTAACATAATGTTATAAATAATTTTTAATTAACGGCTTTGTATATATCATATTATTTATTCGGGCATTTATAGTTTTCATCGTTAGAATATTAGTTTGCGAATATTTAAATCATTGAATGTAACTATATAAGTATTTAGATAAAACTAATTTTTATTAACTTAATTTATCAAATTGAAATATCTATTTTTGTTAGTATGACAATGATTACATTTGTTAAGATTCTTGATTAAAAAATTATTATACAATAAATTGAATTATAAGAATATATTTTTCAATGATTCAAATAAGCTGATTAATTTATTATTATCAGTCACTTACGTCAATTATTGAATTAGAATTATCATTTTAAAATCAACTTTTGAGAGAAGTTGAAATTATTGAACAAAATTCTTTATGTATAGCTAAATATTAAATATTTTTTAATTTTGAAAATTAAGTAATATTATTTAAATTTACCTTATGCAATATGCAGAAAATAAATTTTCTTTGTAAATTTTTGTAATTTTATAAACTATTTAAGGAGTTACTAATGACACGATCACTAACAATGATGTTTCTGGCAATAATGGTAAGTTTCTCACTGCTTATAATCAGCTGCGAAGGACCTGCCGGAAAAGACGGCTTAGCCGGTACCGATGGAAAAGACGGTAAAGACGGACAAGAGCAGTGCGGCGTTTGCCACAATTCTTCAAACGTGCTTTTTGCTAAGCAATTACAGTATGAGAATTCTCAACACGGTAAAGGCACTACTTTTGAGAGATCAGGAACAAGCTGCGCTCCATGCCATACAAATGACGGCTTCCATGAAGTATTAGGAACAGGCGAATTTAACACAGCCGCTGAAGTACTTGACCCAACAGGACAAAATTGCCGTACCTGCCACTTTGTTCACAGAAACAGCGATGAAACTGATTGGGAATTAACAAAAGTAGGTGAAGTTAAATTCCGCATAGATCCAACCAAAATTCATGATTTTGGAACTGGTGCTACTTGTGCTACTTGCCACCAATCACGCTCAGTACCTTCAATGGCAGATTTTGCCGGCGAAACTTACAGAGTTGCAAACAACAGATATGGTCCTCATTATGCAACTGCAGCAAATTCTTTCATAGGTATGGGCGCAGTTGAAATTGATGGTCCTGAACCATACACAAGTACTACGGTACACGTTAACTTGCTTAAAAACTCCTGTGTAGATTGTCACATGGGTAAAGCATTTGGCGCTCAGGCAGGTGGTCACACTATGAAAATGACTTACAACGAAGGTACAACTGACAATATAGCTGTTTGTACAAGTTGCCATGCCGGAGAAACAAAGTTTGACTTCCGTGGAACCCAAACAGAGGTTAAAGCATTGATGGCTGAACTTAAAGAAAAACTACTTGAAAAGAATATGGTTGATGCTGGTGGCTATCCTGTTGCCGGCACTTATCCATCAATGCATGCAGCTGCTCTTTATAACTACAGATATGTTTATTTTGACCAAAGCTATGGTATTCATAATCCTAAATATATCACTGCTGTTCTGAAAAATTCCATTGCAGCTTTTGATTAATCTGTGATGAGTTATTGATTCAAATTTAGAGGGCTTTTTATTAAGCCCTCTTATGTATTGAAGTAAAATATTCTCAATTCAAATTTAACGTATTCAATATTAATTCGTTAATTATTTAGAAATAAACAAAGAGATAAAAATGAAAAAAATTGTACTGATAATAATAATATCAATGTTGGCAAGTTATGAGGGCTACTCTCGTGCTCAATATTCCCTTCTTCAGTCCTACGGTACAAAGTGCACCGGTTGTCATACAATCAATCAGGGTGCCGGTGTGAGAAACTTTGGTGGCTGGATGTCAAGAAATATGAGCTCACTTGTTGACCCTGCTGACATTGGACTTCAAGGACTTTTTGATTTAACCCAGGAATCCAATCAAATCATTGAAGATAAATTAACCTACGGCTTTGACTTCCGTTATCAAACTGCCCGATGGGGTTCTCAATCCGGTGTATCAGAAAGAAAACACATGGTGATGCAGTGGTCAAATTATCTTGTTTACACACCAACTGACTGGCTGACTTTCGAAGGATTATATAATTTTGGATATGATATTCACGAAACAATGCGTTATCCCGGACAGCAACCTGCAGCAGGAAGTGTTATAATTCAGCCATCACATGATTTACCATCATTAAGAGTTGGTTATTTCCAGCCTACTATTGGCACAAGATTTGAAGACCATACAATGCTCAATCGTCAGTTTGCATCTGGTGGCAGAGGAGTACCTGTTGTTCCTGCTGATTATGCAGAACTCGGTTTTCAGATAGACTATGAAGCAATTTCCTGGTTAGGTGTCAGTTTTGGTATGTTCAGCAGCCAGAACTTAGCTGAAACAAGAATTCCATTAGGAACTACAGCAGCAGGAGCTCCTGTAAACGGAAATCACATGTCTTCTGTTTTCAGACTTGTATTCTTTCCACCTGAGCTGATGCCGGGTGTAAATATGTTTGCCGGCGGAACATTATTCTTTAACTCTCCTCTCAAAACCGATGACGGGATTTATTTCGGTAATGAGCACTACTACATCGGCAATGTGTTTTTCAATATCGGTTTAGTTGATAAACTCGCACTCATGACTGAATATATGAGAACTGTAAAGCAAGGCCAGCTTGAAGTAAATAATGTGAGTCTGGAACTTAATTATCAACTTCATGAAGCACTCATTCCATACGTAAGATATGAAAATGGTAATACAAACTACCTTGCGGACAATGCTGATTTTAATACAAGTCATTATGTGGTTGGAGCAAAAGCATACGTGTTGCCGTACATTGCATTTCTGCCTGAATATCGTATAAATGACAAGGCACATTTGCCCGGCTATGCTTCTCAATGGGCTTTCCAAATTCACGTATTTTATTAAGAGTATAAGGAGTTAAAACTGAAATGAATGATATTAATAAAAGAAGAGAATTCTTAAAAAACACCGGAAAGGTTGCCGGTTTTGGACTTTTTGCCGGTGCATTTGGAAGCATGATTACTTCTTGTGAGCAGGACGAACTTCCACCAAAACCTATAAGTGGCGAAAGAGTTGATTTTGATACAAATCTTCATCCTCAACTTTCATCACCGGGAAGTCACAAAATTGTCAAGATTGATAAGGTTAACGGTGACGACCCTGTTATCGTGAAACATAATCCTGATAGTACATGGTTGGTAATGGATGCAATATGTCGTCATCAGGCATGTAACGTTGAGCTACCTAATTCGTCTGATGGAGTAATGACGTGTATATGTCATCAGGCAACTTTCTCATTTACTGATGGGAAGGTTATTGACAACAAAGGCTTCAATGTACCCGATATGCAGGTATTTGAAACCGAATATAATTCAGGCAATAAAATATTGACCATTATTTTAGCGTAAGTTTTTTTAATTAATTATTAGGAGCTTTTCAAATGAAAACACTTAAATTAACTGTTGCTTTTTTAGTAACACTCGGAGTCTTAGGACTATCGCTCGTTCAGATGTCACATGCTGAAGGTAAAGACGGTAAAACTATTTTTGAAGATGCTAAATGTACAACTTGTCATGGCATCGAATCACAAGGTGTTGTTCCAAAGAAAAAATCAGACAAAAATCCTGATTTATCCAAAATACACAAAGGTGATGATTATACTGTTGATTTCTGGACAAAATACTTGAAAAAAGATGAAAATCTTAACAATAAGAAGCACCCGGTTCCTTTCAGAGGTAGCGATGAAGATTTAACTACTATGATTAACTGGTTAATGGAAGTTGCAGAACCGTTAAACTAATCATATGATTGTTTTTTTTTGTTCCCAAACCCCGATGATAACTCATTGGGGTTTTTTAGTTTAATAGCCTGGCAATATAATCTTTAAGTATTAATTAAAAAACAATAAAAAAAAATAATCATAAGCTTTATTTTGATGATATTTAAATAATTATATGTATATTTGTTATTATGTGATTTGCTAAAAAAAGGCATTTGTATATAAAAGTGTTAGATGCTATGAGAGAGAAAAGATATGTTCATAAAACGAATTTTGAATCATTAGTGAAAATGTTTACGATAGTAATATTTTTGCTTGAAAGCATCTTGCTTTTACCCCTTAATAATACCTACTATAATTGCAATTTATATTATTTTATCCTATGACAGGTGAGCTATGAATTATGACGAGATGACAAGAGAGGATTTAATTCGAGAGCTGAAAACGCTGAAGAGCGAATATTTCAAAATGGAAAAGAGAGTTCAGAATGACATTGCAATACAAAACAATATCCAATTAGAGCTTCTAATAAGAGAGCAATTTTTAAACAGTGTATTTAAAAGTGTGCCTGTAGGAATAGGTGTTGTTATTGACAGGGTTATTAAATTTGCTAATGACAGGTTGTGTACAATTACCGGATATTTATCAGAGGAAATGCTCGAGAGAAATGCAAGATTTCTCTATATTGATGATAACGACTATGAGTATGTAGGCAAAGAAAAATATGAGCAAATATCAAAACTCGGAACCGGCTCTGTGTTTACAAAATGGAAACGGAAAAATGGAGAAATAATAAATGTTTTTTTAAGCTCTACTCCTATAGATCAAAGCGATTTATCTAAAGGTGTTACTTTTTCGGCTATGGATGTTACGGACTGGAAAGTTTATGAAGAGGCACTTGCTGAAAGCAGGTCAATGTTAGACCATGTAATAAACATTGTTCCCCAGAATATTTTTTGGAAGGGTAAAGACGGAAAATATCTGGGTTGCAACAAAAATTTTGCAATTGAAGTAGGTCTCAAAAAAACAGAAGATGTGATTGGCAAAACTGATTATGATATGCCATGGAATCAGAAAGACAGAGAAAAATATATAGCTGATGACAATTATGTTATACAAAGTAAAACCCGCAAAATGCATATCATAGAGCAGCTTCAGTCAAATGATGGAAGCCGGAAGTGGATTGATACTTCAAAAGTTCCGATGATTGACTATGATGGCAATTGTATTGGTGTTTTAGGTGTGTATGAGGATATTACAGAACAGAAGAAATTTGAAATTCAAGTTCTTGAAAGTAGGGAATTCTTATCATCAATTCTACAAACACTGCCAATTCCTTTCTTTTTTAAAAATAATGAAGGACAGTACAAACAGTTTAATAAAGCATTCGTTGATTTTTTTGGAAAAACTGAGAATGAAATCCTTAATAAAACAGTTAAAGACTTAAACCCTAAAGAATATTCAGATGAATTCCATAAAAAAGACCTTGAACTCTTGGAAAGTAAAAAAGTTCAAATATACGAAGCGCCTGTTAAAACAGCAAAAGGGATCAGAGATGTAGTTTTTCACAAAGCTTCAATTACGGATGCAAATGATAATATAATTGGTATAATCGGTGTTATGGTTGATGTTACAGATCAAAAAATATTTGATTCGGTTAAAGAAGCCAGATTAAAATTATTGAAGTACTCTGAAAATCATACATTGTCAGAATTGCTGACTGCAACTCTTGATGAAGTAGAATTAATTACAAAAAGTAAAGTGGGTTTTTATCATTTTGTTGAGTCTGATCAGAATACTCTTTCACTTCAAGCGTGGTCAACCAATACGACCAATCACATGTGTAAAGCTACAGGTGCAGGAATGCATTATCCGATTGACCAGGCTGGAGTGTGGGTGGAATGTGTTGTTGA
Organism: Ignavibacteriota bacterium; assembly: GCA_019637995.1. Lineage (NCBI taxonomy): Bacteria > Pseudomonadati > Ignavibacteriota > Ignavibacteriota bacterium. Next base: position 31,934 of record JAHBUQ010000006.1, on the reverse strand, counting down.
AGGCAAACCTGTAATTCACAATGATTATATGTCCATGCCGAACCGAAAAGGGCTTCCTGAAGGGCATGCAAAGGTTTTTAGGGAACTTGTAGTTCCTATTTTCAGAGGGGATAAAATTGTATCTATTCTTGGTGTTGGAAATAAGGAATCTGATTATAATGAAACAGATGTAATTATTGCACGTGATATCGCTGATCTGGCGTGGGAAATGACTGAAAGGAAAAGGTCTGAGCAAATTATCAGGCAAAAAGAAGAAGCAATTATCAAACAAAACGAAATCTTTGAAACTTTACTTGAAAATATTAAGGTTGGTATTTTCATGGTTGAGGCACCAACAGGTAAACCAATTATAGCAAACAAAGCAGCTCTGAATATTTTAGGTAGAGGAGTCATGCCCGATGCCAATAAAGAGAATCTGGCAGAGGTTTACAAGGTGAAAAGATTAAATACAGACAGTCCCTATCCAGTTGATGAAATGCCGATAGTTTTGGGGATGATTGGCGAATCTGCTCATATTGAGGATATGGTTGTTGAAAAGCCCGATGGCACTGAAATTTTACTGGAAGTTTTTGGTACTCCGATTAAGGATAAAGAGAATAATATTTGGGCAAGTCTTGTAAGCTTTTATGATATTACAGAGCGAAAAAGAATTGAAGTCGAAATACAGATGAAGAATGTTGAACTTGAAGAACTTAATGCTTCAAAAGATAAATTTTTCTCAATTATTTCTCATGATTTGAGAAGTCCGTTTAATGGTTTTCTGAATCTTACAAAAATAATGGCAGAAAATCAATTTAATCTGACACTTAAAGAAATGCAGGACTTGAGCGAAAGTATGCGTCAGGCAGCAGAGAATATTTATAATTTGCTTGAAAATCTGTTGCAATGGTCAAAGGTCCAGAGAGGCAACATCTTATTCGAACCGAATGAATTAAATCTCAAACAACTTGCAAATAATGCAGCTGGTATTGCTCAAGTAATATTTGATCAAAAATCTATAAATTTAAGAATCAATGTTCCTGATGATTTTGTAGTTAATGCTGATGTTTTAATGATAGAGACTGTATTAAGAAATCTTATTAACAATGCCGTCAAATTTTCAAATTCCGGTGGCAATATCGAAATTGGTTTGATAGAAAATAGTCCAAAAAATCATTACTGTACTGTTTATGTAAAAGATTCAGGTGTAGGAATGATCGAAGAAGTGATTGATGGTATATTCAGAATTGATAGAAGCACTTCTTCCGACGGTACAGCCGGTGAGAAAGGAAGTGGATTAGGGCTAATTCTTTGCAAAGAATTTATTTCTATGCATGGTGGAGAGATATGGGCTGAAAGCAGGATTGGAGAAGGTTCAACATTTTATTTTTCGATTCCTTGCAAATCTGTTTGTTATTAATTATATTTACAAATATTTAAGTAGTTTTTTCAGGATAATTATGCAATTTAATGATTACACTATAGAAGAGCTTTTAACTGAGAACTTGAAGCTGAAGCAGCAAAATGAGGAGTTGCGTCAGGCAATTAGCGAGAATAATTTATCTCAAATAAATATTCAAAAAATTGCCGAAGAAGTAAGTGATGTGATTTTGATGACTGATATGAATTTAGTTACTCAATTTATCAGCCCTTCAATTTCCAAATTGACCGGATTTACTCCTGAGGAACACTTATTACTTACACTTGAAGAAAAGCACCCACCCGAATCAATTAAGCTTGTAAAGCAAGTCTATCAGCAGGAAATGCAACTTGAAAAGTCGCCGGATTCAGACCCGAACAGAAGCAGGCTGATTGAAATTCAATATTATCATAAAGATGGCTCTAAAATCTGGACTGAAATTAATATAAGCTTTTTAAGGGATAATAATGGCAATCCAACAGGAATTAAGGGTGTAACCAGAAATATTGAAAAAAGAAAGCAAATTGAAAGAGACCTTATACTGACAAAAGAAACTTATTCCAATATTTTCAACACCATCTCTGAAGCAATTTATATTCAGGAAGAAAACGGTGTGTTTATAGACATCAATAAAGGAGTCGAAAATATTTACGGATGTGACCGAGATTATATCATTGGGAAAACCCCTGCTGATGTTGCAGCTCCCGGAATGAACAATCTTGATGAAATTACAAGAGTTAGTTTGGAAGTACTAGATACAGGCAAGCCGACCAGATTTGATTTTTGGGCTATCCGGCAAAATGGCGATATATTTCCAAAGGAAGTTATTGTAAATCGTGGAACCTATAATGGTAAGGTATGTTTGATTGCCACTGCAAGAGAAATAAGTGACAGAATTGAAAGAGAGAACAAGATAAAACAAAGTGAAGAAAAATTTCGGTTAATTGCGGAGAATACTTCGGATGGTATAATTGTTTTTGAGGATAATAGAATAACTTATGTATCACCATCATATTTAGCTATAAATGGCTACACTGAAGAAGAAGAATTAGGAAGAACAGCTCAGGATATAGTTGATTTAATACATCCCGATGATGCTGCCGAAGTTCTTGATAAAATCTTTTCAGCACAAGCCCTGCAAAAAGAAAGTATTAAGTACGAAGTCAGAATTTTACATAAAGCCGGACATTATTACTGGCGTGAAGACCATACAAAATACATTTATAATCCTGATGGTACTGTAAAGCGAACATATATAATTTCAAGAGATATAAATGAACGAAAAAAACTTGATGAAAGATTTGAAATTTTAAGACTTGCTGTTGAGCAAAGTCCGGCGAGTATTGTAATTACGGATACAAATGGAAATATTGAATATGTTAATCCAAAATTTGAAGAATCAAGTGGATATAAATCTGAAGAAGTTTTAGGAAAAAATCCTAGGATTTTGAAATCCGGACTGCAAAGTGAAGAGGTCTATAAAGATTTATGGACTACTATAAGCAGAGGTGAAACTTGGCGAGGAGAATTACATAATAAGAAAAAAAATGGTGAGCTTTTCTGGGAGCTTGTTTCAATTAATCCAATTACCAATTCAAATGGGGAAACAACAAATTATCTTGCAATTAAAGAAAACATCACAGAAAGGAAGTTTTTTGAAAAGTTATTAATTGAAAGTGAAGAAAAATATAGAAAAATATTTGAAAATATTCAGGATATTATTTATCAGACTGATATGTCCGGAAATATCATAGATATTTCCCCATCAATTGAAAGACATTCAGGATATAAAAGAGAGGAATTGATTGGTAAACAAATTCTTGAATTTTATGTAAAGCCAAACGACCGGAAAAATTTTGTAAATGAACTTATTAGAAATAGTTCAGTATCAAATTTTGAGGTTGAACTAAAAGCTAAAGACAATAGAGTTGTTATTGCGTCTGTAAATGCGCAGCTCATTTACGATCAGGAAGGCAATCCTGAAAAAATTGAGGGCGTTTTACATGATATTACTGACATAAAAAATGCTGAACTCGCTTTAAAAGAAAGTGAAGCACAATTCCGCAGTCTTTTTGAAAATGCCGCTGATGCAATTTTTATTGCAGATATAAATACGGGGATTATTTTAGACGCCAATAACGCAGCTTCAAAATTAGTAAAAATACCAATTGAAGAAATAATTGGATTACATCAAACAGACTTGCACCCGAAAGAAGAGGAGAATAGAAGCAAAGAGTCTTTTATTCAACATATTGCAGATATTGAAGCTAATAATTTATCAAATCTGATTGAAACTAATGTTGTTGCATCAGATGGTACTTTATCTGTTGTAGAGGTATTGGCTTCTACTGTTAATTATCAAGGTAGAAAGGCAATAATGGGTATTTTCAGGAATATTAGTGAAAGAAAGGAGTATGAAAAAGAATTTATGCAGGCAAAAGAAGCGGCTGTGCTTAATTCCGCTAATGTTACTGCAATAATTGAAAATACCACCAGTAGTATATGGGCTTTTGATGCTCATTATGAAATTATTTACATCAACAAAGTTTTTCATGATGAATTTAATGCCGCATTTGGAGTTGAGTTAGTTCCCGGCTCTAACTTGCTTGAAGCACTTCCGGATATTTTACAACCAATTTGGAAACCTCGATACGACAGAGTTCTTCAAGGCGAACAATTTACATTTATAGATGCTGTTGATACTGGATTTGGTATCATTTACATTGAAGTTTCAATGAACCCAATCACAAAAAATGGTGAAGTTGTTGGCGGTTCGTGTTTTGCAAGCAATGTTACGGAAAGAAAAATTGCTGAAAAAGAGCTTCAACATTTGAATAGAATGCAGTCAATTCTTATGAATATTGCATCAAAATATATTAATATTTCTCTTGACAGAGTTGATATGACTATGCAGAAATCTCTTGAGGAACTTGGAAAATTTGCACAAGCGGACAGAGTTTACATTTTTGATTATGATTGGGAAAAATTCGTCTGCAATAATACTTATGAATGGTGTGAAAACGGTATAACGGCTGAAATTAATAACCTACAAAATGTACCTTTGGGAATGATGCTTGATTGGGTAGATGCTCATAAAAAAGGAGAAGCAATGTATGTTCCTGATGTTTCCCAACTTCCTCGTGGAGCGGTACGTGAGATTTTGGAGCCACAAGGAATTAAAACAGTAATTACAGTGCCTATGATGGATGGCAACAATTGCATAGGTTTTGTTGGTTTTGATTCAGTAATTAATCATCATATTTATACTCAAAATGAACAAAAACTACTCAAAGTATTTGCTCAGATGATAGTAAATATTATACTTAGAGAAAATCTGGATAGAGAACTCATCAGTGCAAGAGATACAGCAGAAGAAAATGAGAGAAAAGTAAGAAGTATGTTTGAAAATTCTTTAGTCGGATTTTTATATTGCAATGACTCCGGTGTTTTGATTGAAGCAAACCCTGCAGCATTAAAAATGTTAGGTTCGCCATCATTAGAGGACACCAAAACAATCAATTTGCTAAATTTTGAACCATTGGTTAATGTAGGTTTTTCTCCAAATCTTCAAAAATCTATTGATAATCAAGTCATTATAACGGATGAAGACATTTATACAAGCAAATGGGGTAAAACAGCTTACATCAAATATTACATAATTCCATTAATTAAAAATGATAAAGTAACAGGTGTTTGGATAAATTTACAAGATTTAACAGATATTTGGAAAATTCAGCAAGATTTAATTACCTCTAAAGAAAAAGTAGAAGAAAGTGACAGATTGAAAGCTGCATTTCTTCAAAATATATCTCACGAAATTCGCACTCCGATAAATGGAATCGTTGGTTTTGCAAAATTTTTATCTGAATTTGATTTATCCGCAGATGAACGACTTGAATATGCTGATATGTTGGTTAAAAGCTGCACCAGATTGTTGAATACAATTGATGACATTATTAATTTATCAAGATTAGATTCAAATCAGATTGAAATAAATAGAAATAATCTATCACCGCATGACATTATTCAAACTCTTGATAATAAGTATCGAAACAGAATTAATAGTTTGGGCTTGAAATTTATTGCAAATACTGAAAAAATAAATAGCGATTTAGTAATTTCGGGTGATGAGTACTGTTTTATTCAAATAATTGACTGCTATCTCAGCAATGCCGAAAAATTTACAAAAGAGGGTGAAATTGAATTAGGAGTATTCGCAGTTGAAAAATCTGTAACATTCTACGTGCGAGATACAGGGATAGGAATTTCTGAAGAGCATTTTGAAAAAGTGTTCGAGCGTTTTTATCAGACTGATTTATCAATTTCTCGGGGTTATGAAGGCTCAGGATTGGGGCTCTCGCTGGCAAAAGGCTTAGCTGAACTTATGGGCGGAGAAGTGTATGTTGAAAGTAAAGTTGATTTAGGCTCAACATTTTATTTTAAGTTACCGTTGGATTAAATTATCATTTTAGTAAAAATTATTATGATAAATACAAACTATAATAGTAAAATAACGAATATTTTTTTAAATGAAAATCTGAAAAGATTATCATATTTGCCTTTTGTCATACTTCCAATAAATATTGTACATATAATTTTGTTTTATTTAAATCTGCCATATTCAACAGGCGATGAATATATATGGCGTCTTGGAATAATAATAAGCCATGGAATTTTTGGTATTCTGGCACTTGCTTTTGGGTTGTATTCAAAAGTGCTACTAAAAAAGGATTTAGAGCCAATTCAGCAGGTTTGGTACTTAATTTATTTTGCAGTCTGCCTATCAATGCTGTTGGCGGTGTCTTTAACAGTTTTTGATCAGATTGTTACACCTGCAATTAATCCCTTGATAATTATTCCATTGATAGTTTCAATAGCTCTGCTTCTACCTCCGGTACCAATGCTGATAATTTTCATTATATCATATATAGTATTTTTCTTTTCAATTCAGTTTACACAAAGCGATTTGAATATTTTACTTTCTAATCGTGTAAATGGTCTGGGTATTTTTGTTATAAGCTTCATAATCTCTGCTATTCTATGGAAGAAGAATGGCGATGAGCAATTAAGCCGCGAAACAATTTTTGCTCAACAAAAGAAACTTGAAGAAATTAATCAGGAGCTTATAAAACAAGCAGAAGAACTAAAACTTTTAAATAGTACAAAAGATAAGTTCTTCTCTATTATTGCACACGATTTAATAAATCCTATAGGCAGTTTAAAAAACTTACTTGAAATAATCAGCGAAAAATATAAGAAAATCCCTGTTTCTGAATTGGGCGATAATCTGAATGTATTGAAAGAAACCTCCACAAATATTTTGGCTCTAACCCAAGATTTGCTTTCCTGGAGCCGGAGTCAAAACAAAACAATATCATTTAATCCTGTTGAAGTTGATTTAAAAGATATTTATATTTATACTTCAGAAATTTTTAAAACAATAGCTGAGCAAAAAAAAATCAGTATGATAAATGATATTCCATCAGGAATAATTATATATGCTGATGTAAATATGTTCACTACTATTTTGAGGAACTTACTGTCAAATGCCATCAAGTTTACCCCATTTGAAGGTGAAATTGCTATAGGTGTAAAACAATCCGCTGATAAAGAACCTATAATCTACGTTCGAGACTCAGGCATCGGAATCATTCCTGAAATAATTAGCGAGCTCTTCAAAATTGATAGCAGCTTCAGTACCGTAGGAACTTACGGTGAGAGAGGCACCGGCTTAGGACTCATTCTATGCAAAGAATTTGTAGAAATACACGGTGGAAAAATTTGGGTGGAAAGCGAAGTCGGAAAAGGCAGTACGTTTTATTTTAGTTTACCGATAGTTAAAGAGAATACAAAATGAAAGAAATTTATAAACAAATGAAACTTAGTTTATTAACTTTATCATTTCCAAAAGAAATTGAAGAGAAATATCAGGAGTACTTTCTGAATGATTCAATTAAAATTTTCAGAATAGCATTCGTTGTGCTTGTTTTTCTATACGGAATATTTGGTTTTTTAGACTGGATTGTAGCAGGTGAGAATTTGAACTATTTCTTATATATTAGATATTTAGTAGTAATTCCATTCTTACTATTTGTTTTGTTTTTGTCTTATACAAAGCATTTCATAAAGATTTGGCAATATTTGATATTAATGTCATTCCTGCTTGGAGGTGCGGGTATAATAATTATGCTTCTTTTTGTGCCTGATGATATTTCATATTATGGTGGGCTGATGCTTGTTTTCTTTGCCGGATATTTCTTTATCAAAATCAGATTTATAATGGCTGCTATTGGTGGAATTACTCTTTTAGTAATATTTAATGCTACTTTCTTTTATTTAATGGATAATTTTTTTGAATTAATGCTAAAATATAATTTCTTTTTCATATCTGCAAATATTATTGGTATGTTTGGTGCTTATTATTTGGAATTAATAAACAGAAGGAATTACTGGCTTAATATTAATTTACAGACTAATTCAGAAAAACTCAGCCATTTGAATTTATTGTTAGACGAGCAAATTAAAATAAAAAGCAGAGATTTGGAAGAACATCAAACTAAAATAACAGCATTATTTGAAGAAATGACTGATATGGTAGTTTTGCATGAAGTAGTTTTCAATGAGAAAGGAGAGGCAATTAATTATGTAATTACAGACTGCAATAAAGCATTTACAAGAGTAACGGGAATAGCCAAGGAAGATGCAATCAATAAAACTGCGGATGTTGTTTATAACTCATCTGAGCCACCTTTTTTGAAAGATTTTACTGATGTGGCGCTTTCAAATAATCCACTTCGTTTTGAAACATATTATGAGGCAATGAGTAAATACTTCAGAATATCTGTAGTACCAATTGGTAAAAACAGATTCGCCACAATCACTGATGACATTACTGAAAGAAAAAAAGCTGTTGAAGAACTTGTTGAAACCAATTCGCAATTAGAAAGACAATACGAAGAGTATATGCAGCTCAATGAGGTGTTGCGTCAAACAAATTATGACCTTGAATTAGCTAAAGAGAAAGCAGAAGAAAGTGACAGATTAAAAACTGCATTCTTACAGAATGTTTCTCATGAGATCCGCACTCCAATCAATGAGATTATAGGACTTTCCAAACTAATAACAATGGAAGTCAATAATGAAAGCAAGGAGGAATACATTCAATTGTTAAATCAAAGTACTACAAGACTACTTAATACTGTTGATGACATTATAAGGATTTCTAAAATTGATTCAGGATTAACAGAAATAATTAAATATGAATGTATGCCTCTGAATATAATTAATAATATATATGATTATTATTATCACTATTTTAATGGTAGAAATGTTGAACTAAGAATTGTTATTGAAAAAAAATACGAGGAAATGGTAATTATAAGTGATGAAAAAATTATTTATCAAATTATTAATTCTTTTGTCAATAATGCTCTAAAATTTACATCTTCAGGGTATTGTGAAATTGGTTTTTACCAAAAGGATAAGGAAATTGAATTTTTTGTAAGAGATACAGGAATTGGGATTCCCGAAACTTCCATTAAAAAAATATTCGAGCGTTTCTATCAGGCAGATTTATCAATTAGTCGTGGATATGAAGGATCCGGACTTGGTCTTGCAATAGCAAAAGGACTTGCAGATGTTCTTGGTGGAAAAATTTGGGTGGAGAGTGAAATTGGAAAAGGCAGTACTTTTTATTTTAGTTTACCCTCATAGAATTGAAATTCAGAATACACTGACTGAAACAAACTACTAAATAAAACTCAAATTGTCAATATTCGCCAATGGCTAAAAATATACTATTTTATGATGAATCTGATGAGAAACAAATCTTATAGATTAATAACATTATTCTACTATTAAGTCCAATTTTATCAACTGTTTACCATTCTACTACAATAACATAATTAATTAAACAATTTTTCGATGGCATAATGCTTGTTGATAAAATTTTGAATTATTATTATTAGATTGAAATACAGATGGTAAAAGAAATATTCACGGCAGCACTTGGAATGCAATCTCAAATGACCAGACTTGAGGTAACGGCAAATAATATTGCCAATGCTTCAACCCCTGGATATAAGAGAGCAACTGTATTTGAAAGGAATCTCATTGAAGCCGGAAATAATTTTCAAAACATTGAGGGCGATGTAGAACAGCGTGACATACCTGCGACTCAGTATTATGACTTTTCTCAGGGCGATATGCGTTTTACTGAAAACCCATTTGATCTGGCAATAGAAGGCGATGGATTTTTCACTCTTACGGATGAGGGTGATAATAAATACCTGACTCGTGCAGGAAATTTCAGGTTATCGGGTGACGGGATAATAACATCCATGGATGGTAAAAAGCTTATGGGTGCCGATGGTCCTATCAGCTTACAAAGGGAATTTTTCTCCCGTCATGCCGTAACCGGTGACAATACTTCCAGGAGCATAAGGATAGCTCAAACCGGGGAAGTTTTTGTAAATGATTTTGAAATAGGAAGAATTGCTGTGGTTATCCCCGAGGACATGGCAAAGCTTGAAAGAATGGAGAACTCACTATTCAAACCCATTGATGATGTGGAGCTACAGGAAGTAGAATCCGCATTAACAAGCATCAGACAAGGATGGCTCGAAGGCTCGAATGTCAATATTGTACAGGAAATGGTACAAATGATTGAAATTCAGAGATACTATGATGTAGGAAGCAAAATTATCCAGACCAACGACAATACTCTTGAAAAATCAATCGGTCTGGGTAGATTCTATTAATTTGTTGTATGAGGGAGAAATTATAGACTGCTGATAAGTACTTTGAAACAACTGATTTTCTGCTTAAAAACTTTGTAAAGACATCTCCCTGTGTAAGAGTAATTGTAAAAAATCAGTATAAGTACCGAAAGCAGTCTTTATTTAGAAAAAAATATATCAGGATGATATTATGGATAAAACTTTAAGAACAGCATCAACCGGCTTAGCCGCTCAACAGAGATATGTTGAAATTATTTCTAATAACTTGTCAAATATTAATACAACAGGTTATAAGAAATCACGTCCTGAATTTCAGGATTTGCTGTATGAAACTCTAAAGCCTGCCGGCAATTCTACTAATTCCGGTGCCGAGCCTCTGAACGAAGTACAGATTGGTTCAGGTACAGAGCTTGTTGCTACAAAAAAGTTGTTCATGCAGGGTGATATTAAAAGCACCGAAAATCCACTGGATATCGCAATAAATGGTGAGGGATTTTTTGTTTTAAGACGTCCTGATAATTCGTTTGTATATACCAGAGACGGCTCATTCCTACTCAACAGAAATGGTCAGGTAGTCAATTCTCAGGGGCATTTCCTTGAGCCGGGAATAAATATTCCTAACGATGCAGTTCAGATAAACATGTCAAGAGATGGCATTGTAAGCGTCGTAGTTGATGGTTCTACCGATGAGCAGACACTTGGACAGATTGAGCTGGCAAGATTTATCAATCCCGGCGGTTTGCGATCATTGGGTGGTAATCTATTCACCGAAACTCCAGCTTCCGGTGTTCCTCTTCTTGAAATTCCGGGTGCGGTTAATACAGGTGAAATCATTCAGGCGCATCTTGAGTCTTCTAATGTTGATATCGTTGAAGAAATGGTTAATATGATTAATGCGCAGCGTGCCTATGAACTTAATTCAAAATCAGTTAGAACTGCTGATGAAATTCTTGCAACAGCTGTTCAATTGAAAAGATAATTAGTAATCTAATATGAAAATTTTTAAAGAAAATACGACAAGCAGAAATTATAATGTAGTTTGGCATTATATTGCAATATGTTTTATGGCTCTTATTAGCCATGGATATATTTATGCTGCTTCGACTTTTTCATCAGATAGAATTGAGAAAGCAATAATTGCTCTTGCTGAAGAAAGAATCAATGCTGAAGCTGAAATTGAATTTCTAAATAGAATTAAAACTATAGAATTTCCTGAAGATAATATATCAGCAGAAATTATTTTTGACGAAATAATTAACCCGGGATTTAATACTGTTGCTCTAAAATTTTCACATAATGGAAGATTATTGAAATATATAGAAATTAATATCAGAGTAAAATTTCTGAGTAAAGTATGGGTTGCTTCAAGGTCAATTCCATCAAATACAAAACTGAACGAAAAAGACTTTATTTTAAAATTAAAAAATATTAGTTCAGGTCCTGCACCATTGGACTTGAATGAATTCATTGGAAGGGAGCTTTCAAGGTCAGTTATGCAGGATGATTACATAACTCCTGAGATGTTAGCCAGTGAAGTCCTAATAAAACGTGGCGACAAAGTAACGATAATTGTTCAGTCAGGCGGTGTAAGAATCAGATGTGCCGGTACAGCAGTTCAGGACGGCGCTCCGGGACAACAGGTTCGCGTAAAACGTGATAATTCTCCTGCAGTACTTACAGGAAAAGTAACAGACGATGGTATGATTTTAGTATATTCAGGTAACCTGTCTATTAAATAAGGATTTAAAAAAGTAATGAAATATCTTCTTGTCATAATAACATTTTTAGTCTCGCAAACTGCGTTGGGGCAATTCATTCAGAATAACTCACGTTCAATATTTTCGGATGTCAGGGCATTCAAGCCGGGTGATGCAATCACGGTACTCATTCTGGAGGATACTCAAGCCGATAATTCTGCCAATACAAACACAACCAGGTCATCTGATGTAAATGGTGGGATTAATTTCAAAGCAGGTTCATCAGAAGTTAGTGGTAGTGGTGGTATTAATACCGGCACAGGACACCAAAGTCGTGGAGGTACTGCAAGAAATGAAAAAATACGCTCAAGATTAAGTGTGAAAGTGATGGAAGTAGTTGAAAATGGAAATCTGCAAATAGAAGGAACCCGTACTACCAAAATTAATGGTGAAACTCAGACCATAGTTCTCAAAGGAATTGTTAGACCGGTTGATATTGGTACTGACAACTCTATTTTTTCTTATTCTATTTTAGATCTGACATTAATTATTGAAGGTGATGGAACAGTATCCAAAATTCAGGAACCCGGATTATTAACCAAATTTATTAGAATATTGTTTTAATGAAAATACAACTCAACATATTGATTTATCTTTCACTTACGCTGATTTTTCTGACATCCGCAGAATCAGCAAGAATTAAAGATATTGCTGTAATTGAAGGAGTTTCTGGGGTTCAGGTTGTAGGATATGGCTTGGTGACAGGTTTGAATCAGACCGGCGATAATCAGCAGACAACTTATACAGTACAATCTGTAATGAATATGCTTAAACGTTTTGGTTTGACAGTTCCTGACAGAAACCCCAGAGTTCGAAATGTTGCTGCCGTTATGGTTACAGCAACTATACCAAGTTTTATGAGGGCAGGCACGAAAGTTGACGTAAATGTATCATCAATGGGTGATGCAATGTCGCTTCAGGGTGGTGTACTGATTATGACTCCGCTATCAACTGCCGATGGAACTATAATGGGAATGGCACAAGGACCACTTACTGTTGGTGGTTATGACTTTTCATCGCTGGGTTCACAAGTCAGCAGAAACTTTACAACAACAGGGAGAGTTCCGAATGGGCTCATACTTGAAAGAAATATTGAATCAAATTTTATTCAGGAAAATATTCTAAGAATTAGTCTTCGGGACCCGGATTTTACAACATCGGCAAGAATAGCAGATGCAGTAAATTCAGTATCAGGTTTAGCTAATTCAGCAGTACCTGTAAATTCAGGAATAGTAGAAATTAAAATGCCTGATAATCAGACACAAACTCAATTAATGCAGTTAATTTCTCAAATTGAACTTCTGAATGTTATAAGTGATCCTGTAGCACGAATCGTAATCAATGAAAGAACAGGTACGGTTGTTGTAGGTGGCAATGTTCAGTTATTGCCATCGGTTGTAGCGCAAGGCGGATTGGAAATATCTATTCAGAGAGATGTTTTATTTCCTGATCAGGCACCATTCACAATCAGGCCACCTCCTCAACAAGCAGAAGTGGCTTCAGTTAATGCAAGAGAAGAGCTTAGAGAGTCAGTACCCCTTGTTGTTCAGGGTCCGACAGTACAGGATTTGGCAAATGCTCTGAATTTATTGAAAGTCAGCCCAAGAGATTTGATTTCAATTTTCCAGGCACTAAAAGAATCCGGCTCACTTCAAGGTGAATTAATAGTACAATAATAAATATGAATGATTTCGGTAACCATATTGAACTAAATGCTATGAACACTCTGCTCACTAAGCGAACAGAGGAGCTCAACCGTAAAGCTGAAACTACTAACTCTAATAATCTTTCTGATATTGAAAAACGAAAATTTGCTGAGGTATCGAGAGGCTTTGAGGCAATGTTTGTTAATATGATGCTAAAGGAAATGAAATCTGCATTGCTTGAAAACAAAGACAGTGAGTATAGTGCCCCTCTGCAGGAATATTCAGATATGCTTTTTGCTGAACAAATTTCAGATCAGGGAAAAGGTATTGGCATAGCAGAAAAAGTCTATCAGTTTTTGACAGGTGAAGATTTACCTATAGCCAGAATTATATCACAACCAAAGCCGGTAGTTGAAATTCAGCCAAAGCAAAGACCTGAGAGAAAAACTGCTGAAGTGGCTCAGAACTTAGAAAAAGTCGCACCTACGAGAGAATTAAACAAAGGAAATTTTCTTGACAGGGTTAAGAATCGTATCGAAGTGTACGATAATATAATCAATGCAGCATCTGAAAGATTTGGAATTAAACCTGAAATGATTAAAGCAGTAATTACTGCTGAATCTGCAGGACATAATTATGCTAAATCTAAAGCAGGAGCAAAAGGATTGATGCAGCTTATGGATGGTACAGCACGGGATTTGGGGGTCACAGACTCATTCGACCCTGCACAAAATATTTTCGGAGGCGCCAGATATTTAAAACAAATGTTGGATAAATTCGGAAATAATCAGGAGCTGGCACTTGCAGCTTATAATGCTGGACCAGGTAATGTGCAAAAATATGGTGGAATTCCGCCATTTAAAGAAACACAGGGTTATATTAAAAAAGTAAACAAATATCTTCAACAGTTCCTTACGGAAAATATTGAAAATCAAGGAATTTAGGCATGATTGAAAGATTAATGATCTATCTCAGATACGAAGAACAATTGCTTCAAGAGCTGGTGGACATTGCAAAAGAGCAACAAAGAGCTCTTGTTACCCTTAATTTGGGTGACCTGGATGATATTAGCCAAAGGCAGGAAGAACTGCTCTCCAACTTGAAGAGAGCGGAAGATGCACGCATAAAGTTTATGATGGAGTGGTTAAATATAACCAGGACTTCTGCTGCAAAAATGACTATGACACAGATATTGAACTTCTCTGATAGTGAGAATTATAGCGTTTTAGCTTTAATGCAGGATTCTATGAACTCCCTGACAAATCAATTATTTAACTTAAATCTTTCTAACAGAATTTTATCTAACAGAGCCAAACATTCAGTAACTGAGCTTATAAGTGTGCTAACAAATGGCACAAATAATGTTTGTAATGTTAAAGTATAATAATATATGTATGAATTAATTAATAGAAAATAGTATGAGTACTTCACGTTCAATTGCGGATTCTGCAATGATGCAGGCGAATATAATAAAATCTCAGGTTAACAACATTGCTACCTTACTACCTGAAAATGAGTTGTATCAGGTTAGAAGAAGAATGCTCGATACTGTTACCGACCTTGAAAATGATGTGATGGGCGGCTTCTCCTTGCGTAATAAAATAGAGCGAGTCAGAGCATTCGTTACTGTTGTCGGCAGACTTATGGAATGCAAGGATTATCTCGAATATGCCAACAAAACTTCACAGGTTAATGTAGATAATGTTTTTAAAGGTATTGATGAATTATCGAATCTTTTACTTGTAAATAGTGGAACACTTAACTAATTATGTCAGGTTTCAGCACACTGGAAATAGGGAAAAAAGCTCTTCTTGCCCAAAGATTTGGTCTTGAAGTTACATCCAATAATATTGCCAATGTTAATACTCCGGGATATTCAAGAAGAGCAGCGGTATTATCGGAAGATATTTCGATTCGCAGAAATGGCTTCTTTATGGGCAATGGTGTTATTGTTCAAAAGATACAATCATTTCGCAGCGATTACTATGACCGTGAAATTCGTGCTATAACATCACGCAAAGCCGCATTTGATGTAGATACTCAATACCTCAAAAGAATTGAAACAGCACTTGGCGAACCAACTAATGACGACCTTGATACATTGATGACTGAATTTTACAAAAGTTTCGACCAGGCAGCTCTTAATCCTGATAATTTGTCATTTCGAAGTTATATAATAGATACAGGAGTTACGCTTGCTGAGCGTATGAATCGCATTGCAAACTCGGTAAATGAGTTGCGTTATGAAGCACAAAATTCCATAAACGACAGTACCAAAGCAGTAAATACTCTACTCAAAGACCTTGTCGAATTGAATAAACTGTCGGCATACAATCGTCATAAAAACGATGACAGCTCTATGCAGTTCATTGACCAAAGAGAATTGAAACTTCAGGAACTATCAAAATTTTTTGATATTAAAGTTTCCCAGAATGATGATACAACAGTTAATGTATTTTTGAATGGTATAAATCTCGTTTCAGGTGTTTACTATTCAGAAGTAAATTATCGGGTTGTAACAGACCCATTGACCACAGAATCAACTATCGAACTTTTCCGCAGAGATATAGACACCGGTACAGAAACAAATTTGCAGCCTCAATCAGGTGAAATTTTTGCTAATATGAGACTTTATAATGAGCTGTTAGACCCCGTTGATTCAAGTAATAATTTCTCAATAGCTTCACAATTTAATGAATTTGTAAATACATTTGCAACAAAATTCAATGAAATAATTATAAATGGCTTTGGAGCGAACGATACGGACCCTCTCAGCCCTCCTGAAAGACCATTTTTTGTTCCTTACAATGCCTTATCTGCAACTCCATCTGCCGGCATTAATGCTTTCTCTATACAAGTTAATCCGGATTTAATCAATAATCCTTACGACTTACCACTTTCAGCAGTAGCAGGTGAGCCCGGCAATACCGACATAGCAAGACAATTAGCCAGAATGTCTGAAGATAAAAGCTTTCTTAATAACCAGAACCCAATCGAGTATTATTCTTCTTTTATTGCACGAGTAGGAAGTGAAGCGCGTCAGGCAGTGAATGGCTATTCAAACAGCAAGCTGATTGACGAGCAACTCAATACTCAAAGAGAAAGTCTGATGGGTGTTAATCTTGATGAAGAAGCTGTAAACCTCATAAAATTTCAAAAAGCATTTGAAGCTTCTTCAAGAATTATCAGCGTAACGAATGAACTTCTTACAACATTAATTAATCTTGGGAAGTAAATGACATGCGTATTACCAATAAGTCAGTATATACAAGATACCTGGGACATCTCGAAAATATTCAGAATAATAAGCTTCGTGAAGAAACCAGACTTACTACAGGTAAACAAATTACAGGTATTGAAGAGCAGCCCGAAAGACTTTCCGAAATAAAAATATTGCAATCCAAAATCAGTAAAAACAATGGATTCCTTGATATAATTGAGCAAACATTATCCGAAATGCGAGTAGCTATGGAAAGCATGGAATATATGTCTGCAACAGTTAAGCAAATCCGTCAGACTGCTATTGATGCAACTCAGCCCGGGTCGTCATCAAGCCTTTCAACTTACGCTAATCAGATTAAATCAATGCTTCAGGACTTAGTAGGTCAGGCAAATGCAGATTTTAACGGCAGAACTCTTTACTCAGGTACAGCCACAAATCCCGGCTCTTTAGTTGTTGACCCGCTTGATGCTCCCTATTCATCTACAGAATTACCATTTGAATTAATTGAAGTACCACCAACTACGGCAAACCCTTCGGGATTAAAAGTTATTTTCAAAGGAAATAATAATGACCGTATAGTAAATAAAGATTCTGCTACAACTGAAGTAACTAATGTCAAATCTCAGGATTTATTTGGCAGTAATATGGAATTATTCAACGATATCATAAATATTTATAATACAGTCAGATATAATGCCGATGGCACTTTACGCAGCGATACAGATGAAATGACTTCTACTGACAGAAATACAATAGATTCTCTTCAAAAAACATTACTTGACCATGACCAAAAAATGACTAATACAATTGCACTTTTTGGCTCAAGATATAATCGGGTTGACTCAATGTTCCAACAATTAACTAACGAAAATATTAGGATGAGCGAAATTAAATCTCTCAAAGCTGATGCTGATATTGCCCGTACTACAATTGCACTTAAGATGGAGGAAACCTCGCTGCTGTACAGCCTTCAGGTAGGTGCTAGGATAATGCAGAATTCATTATTTGATTTTCTCAGATAAAAGAGTTATATTGCTATTATGAAAGGCAGCACATTAACCGGAATTATTATTGGAACGATTGCAATCCTTGGGTCTTTCCTCTGGGAGGGCGGGAAAACAGCATATCTGTTTTTATTGCCGCCAATGGTAATTGTTATTGTGGGTACCCTTGCCGCCGGATTGGCAGGACACTCTTTTGAGGTCTTCAGAAAAATTCCGCTACTCATAAAAATCACAATGAAACCACCTGAATATGACATCAAAGGAATTATTCTGCAAATTGTGAATCTTGCTGCTATGGCAAGGCGTGAAGGTCTCCTTTCACTCGAAAATCAACTTAAGAATGTAAAACACCCGTACTTGGGAAAATTACTTGAGAATGTAATTGACGGTGCTGATCCTGAGGCTTTAGACCAGCTTGTTGATAACGAACTCCACGCAATGACAGAACGACATCTTGTTTATATTGGCTTCTTCAATAAATTAGGCGGATATTCACCTACTATGGGTATCATTGGTACGGTTATGGGTCTTATAGCCACTCTTGCATCAGTTGGTTCTGAACCGGAAGTTCTGATTGCCAATATTGCTTCAGCATTTATAGCTACCCTTTGGGGTATTTTTATGGCTAATATAGTTTGGCTGCCTGTCGCTGATAAGTTACGTTTTCTGCACGATGAGGAGATGAAAGTCCTGAATATTATTATAAACGGCATTAAATCAATGCAAAAAGGTGAAATACCGCTTGTAATTCATGCCAAACTTGTTTCAGCTTTACCCCTTTCTGAACAAAAAACTATTATTATTCCGAAAATATACAAAGATGAAGCTCAGGAAATGATGGCTTCCAGAATGAAGGACGGTTCGTATGAGCCATCTATATTGAACTCTAACGAAAGAAGATAATATTAATATTCTTGCTTGCAAAATTTTTCTTCCGAACAATTTCCGTATTTTCACCAAAATTCTAAATATTAACGAACATATACGTCAGTACATTTTTTGACGAGTAAAAATATAGATAATGACATCAGATTACGAATACAAGTACTTATTAGATATTGACAGTCCAAAAGATTTACGCAAATTACCAAAGGATACACTTCCGGTGGTATGTGATGAAGTACGTGAATTTATGATAGACACAATTACACGTGTTGGCGGACATTTCGGGGCAGGATTAGGTGTCGTAGAGTTAACGGTTGCATTGCATTATGTATTTAATACACCAACAGATAAAATAATTTTTGATACCGGACATCAGGGTTATCCCCATAAAATATTGACCGGCAGACGTGAATTACTCCAAACAATCAGGCAGTATGGCGGAATTTCCGGATTTCTTAAAAGAACTGAAAGTCCTTATGATGCATTTGGAGCAGGCCACGCCAGCACGAGTATTTCTGCAGGTCTGGGTATGGCAACAGCCAGAGACCTTCAAAATAAAGATTTTAAAGTTGTATCTGTTATAGGCGATGGTGCTATGACAGGTGGTCTTGCATACGAAGCAATGAATAATATTGGCGTCCAGAAACGGGATATGATTGTAATTTTAAATGATAATAATATCTCAATTGAGCCAAATGTGTCTGCTTTTTCAAATTATTTCAATGAGTTTTTCGCATCTTCAGCCGTAAATTCTCTAAGAAGAGGTATTTGGGATATGGCAGGGAAAATGGATTCACTTGGAGACAGATTAAGAAAATTTGCTTCAAGACTTGAGGATGGTGTAAAGGCTATCATTACTCCGGGAGCTCTTTTTGAAACTTTAGGTTTTCAATATTTCGGTCCGATAAATGGCAATAATGTTCAAAAATTAGTCAGACTACTAAGCCTGATTAAAGATATAAAAGGTCCGATATTTTTGCATATAATAACCCAAAAGGGCAAAGGATATGCTCCTGCTGAAAAAGATGCTATGAATCTGCATGCAATCGGCAAAGTAGATAAGGTAACAGGCAAATCCCTTGCAAAAGTTCCCGATAAGCCTGCTGTGCCCACTTACTCAGCATTTTTTGGCGATGCAATGGTCGAAATATGCAAAATGAACAGTAAGGTCGTTGGCATAACAGCCGCAATGGCAGATGGTACCGGTCTTATTAAAATGGAAAAACATTTCCCTGACAGACTTTTTGATGTCGGAATTGCAGAAGGGCATGCCGTGACTTTTGCTGCCGGTCTTGCCTGTGAAGGGATAATACCGGTGTGCGCGATTTATTCATCATTCTTACAAAGAGCATTTGACCATCTGGTGCATGATTGTGCTATTCAGGGTTTACATGTGATATTTGCTTTGGATAGAGCAGGACTTGTTGGAGCTGATGGAGCCACACACCATGGTGTGCTTGACGTCGCATATTTAAGGTCTGTACAGCAAATAGTTTTTATGGCGCCAAAGGACGAACAGGAACTTCGTGATATGCTTTATTCTGCAGTATTTTCATATACTTCGGGACCTGTTGCGATTAGATTCCCCCGTGGAAATGGATTTGGTGTACCTTTGAAGCCTATGACCTCAGTGCCGCTTGGTAAAGGTGAAATATTGAAAAATGGTAAAGACATCGCAGTAATTGCTCTCGGAACAATGACTTCTTATGCTTTAGAAGCCGCCAACCAGCTTCAAAGTCAGAATATTTCAGTCGAGGTTGTAAATCCACGCTTTATAAAACCGCTTGATACTGAATTACTAAAAGATTTGTTTGCAAGATTCGAGCATATTATTACTATTGAAGATGGACAGATTCAGGGCGGATTTGGTTCTGCTGTAGTAGAGTATGCGGCTGAAATTTTTCATCATAAAACAAACTTCCATTTGCTTGGAATTCCTGATAAATTCATTCATCACGGAACTCAAGAACAACTTCATGCAGAGCTTGGAATTGATGTCGCAGGATTAAAAAATAAAATCATTGAAGCATTAAATTTTAAACAAAAATCAACTTAAACAAAATAAATTTTGTTTATTTAGAAAGAAAGTATTACTTTTGTATTCTTTGCTTTTACAAACAATGTGATGATCTCGTAGCTCAGTTGGTAGAGCATTTGACTTTTAATCAAAGGGTCGTGGGTTCGAGCCCCGCCGAGATCACTGAAACTCCAACATAAACCCTTAACAAGCCCTTGAGAAATCAAGGGCTTGTGTTTTTTATAGAAATGACCGGTTTTCAATTTAAGCAAAATGTAAGCAAAAAGTTTTATTTTTTCCCAAATTTATACTTTTTTTCGAGATGATAATCTTCGTATCCTGTCCGATTAAAAAATAGCCCAAATGATTTCAAAGTACTCTCAACTTTTTCTTTTGACGATAATTCTCCTGTGTTAGTTTCAATTTCTTCTTTCCTGATATCAAATAATTTTTCCATATTGTCAATAGGAATTATTCCGGTCAAAATTCTTAAATCTTCATAATTCATTTTAGTTCTCCGATAATGATTAAAAAACATATTACAAAAATACCTTACTTCACATTCAATAGAAATAAAATAATTTTAAAAATATTTTAAAAAAAAGTGAAAAAAGTAAAAAATAATTTGCATATATGCAAACTTTTATTTACTTTTGTATTGTAATTAATTTACAATTTAATTTTTTTATAACTTTTGGAGAATGAAATGAAACTGTTAGCAAGAAAAAGCGGACACATACAAAATGACTTAGCACGGAATTGGTCAAGCTGGAATTTTGGTCAAGAAGGTTTGTTTTGTACAGCGGACGAACTTGAAGCAGGTATCCAGAATTGTTTAGAAAATGATATGCCTTTGTATATTTCAGGTATGGAGTTGTGGGGCGACGAGTTAAGAAGTGCGGATATTCGTGAACTTTATGAAGGTTATTATGTTTTAGTTGATAATGTGAACGCAGGTCATGGTTTGTCTTTTGTAGAGCTTAGTTCTGACAATTTAGATGATGCAAGAGTTGAAATTGAAAGTGCTTACTTCGCTGGTGACGGTGTTTGTTTTAGTGCTGACGAAGTTGAATTGATTGAAAGTGTTGATGATATACATATATTTTTTGTTAAATAATTTTTGGAGATTAGAAATGAGAGCTTATCACGTGGTTCAAGAGGTTTTTACTGCAGACGGCTTAGTCAGTAATGACATCGCTAAAGATGCTTTTGTAGATAGTAACGGCAACGTCGTTGATTATTATTATAATCTGAATTATGATAACGATTTTCTTGCCGTCGGAGCTGAGTGGGATTCATCAGCTAAAAGATGGTATATAGAGGTATAATATGAGAAAGTCAATGATTATTACTTTCGATGTCGAAGTTGCTGACAAAAAAGCAACGCAAAATATTATTCATGGCTCTAATGAGGCTGGGTTTTGCCTTTATGGTGCAAATGACAAATATGCAACTTTTGGCATTATGGCTTTAAATACTGACTGCTATGACTATATAGCGGCATTGCTAAGCACTAAAGCAATCAAAACTTTTAATTTAACTACTAAGGAATTATAACATGATTGAAACAGAAGACTTGAAATTATTAGTAAAATTGATACCTTCTACTAAAATTTCAGAGGCAATCGGTATGACACGACAGGGACTCGGGAAAAAGCTCTTAAGCAATTCCCCCCTGAACACGACCGACAGCAAAAAAATAACTGAATATCTGTCGCAATATGGTTTATCATATTCAAGGAAAAATCATAGCTGAAAAATATTTCAAAAAAAAGCACCCTTTTCAGAGTGCTATATCAGGAGTTTAAATGTTGGACCATTTTACCTGGCTCTTGCTATTGTGTATTGGTGGGTTCGTCGGTAGGATACTTCAATGTCTTTACCTCGCAACTTCGTAGATAATTTCATACTTGACATAGTTTTATCTAAATTGTCCAGTTTTGATACAATCATAGAATTACTTGCAAGACTTGCCATTTGAACAATTGATATTAATTGCGGATCATTCAACAGCCACTCACGGTTCGGCATTCCAAGCTTTGCACCATCACCAACTATAGCAAGGGTTGGTGAATCAAATTTACCTCCTGTTGGAAATGATAATATTTGCTTAATGAAAGGATCGGAGAATTTCTTTACTGCTACACTCACCGCTTGAGTTATTGCCGGAAGTGCACCAATATTTAATGGAAATGGAAGTGCCGATAGATATTGAATTGTTCCTGGTGTAAGAATCATATCAAGTACAAATGCTGATACTTTTGCTTGGAGCATACCAGCTAACTGATTAAAGTAATCTCGCCATGAGTCTACAACGGCATCTAAGTTGCCGGAAAACAAATTAAGCATTGTATCAGAAACGGTTTCTTGTAAACCTATTAATATTAATCCCATAGAATCAGCTTTTGTTTTAAGCAAATTTTCGGTTTCATCTAATTTGGTTTTTAGATTTTCATAAGCTTCTCTATCTTTGTCGGTTTCAAATATTGGTTTACCAAGCTCATCATATAGCAAAGCTCTTTCTTCAAGAAGTGTAAGTTCTTTTGTAATCTTATTCTTTTCAAGATTGAGTATTTCTTCATCTTTTCTGCGTTGTTGTTCGATTAGTGCACCGTTGAGCAATTGCTCTGATTGAAGTTTTAACCGCCTATTTTCTGATTCTACCTGCTCTCTTTCTTTTGCAAATTGATTTTGAATATCAGTTTTCCTTCTTTCATAATTGATTTCACTTATCGAATCATTTTCACGCATACGTTCGAGCTCTTTTAATTTGTCGGCTTCTTTCTGCTTAATTCTATCAATTGAAGAAATTCTGTCATTTTCAATTTGGCTGTAATTACTTATCAGAACTTTATCTGATACCTTCTTCAAAAAACTTTCTTCCTTTGCATACTTTTGTTCAAGTAGATTTAATTCCTTTTCATAATTCTTCTCTATTTGTTCTTGTTTCCGGTTATTTATTCTTCCTTGAATATCACTAAGTTTTTGTGAAAAGTCTAATTCTGATTTAAGGAGCTCTGCATATTTCTCTTTTGATAATTTTACTCTTCCGGATTCGTAATCTTCTATTTGATTTATTATCAATGCGAGTTCAGTTTGATATTCTTGTGCAAATATCTCCAATGCTCCTTCATCTTTGATTCCAACAGATACTTCCCATTCTATCTTTTGTTGCTGAAGCTCCTTAATCTGTTTATCCAATTCTTTGTTATCAGTATCAATTTTTAGTTTTATACCTTGTACTTTCGATTGATTATTTTGAATTTCTTTATCAAAGTTTCTGATTATAGATTCAATTTCTGCTTTATCAGCTTCTTTGACTTTAGGTTGAAAAATTATATCACCTTCTGGTGTAATCTCTTTAACTAATTTTTTTGCTTTTAGAGCTTCAATCCATGCAAGGCGTTGCTTATCAATTGAACTGATTTGTTCTTTAAGTAAATATAGCTCTTCTTCTGTAGTTGCATTACGATTTTCGTTAAGTTGATTTTGTTTTGTCAGATACTCAGTTTTCTGATATTCAAGATCTAACAGTTTACTTTTAAAACCTGCTTCTTCCTTAGCAATTTCAAGAGCCGTTTTAGTGCTTCTGTTTTTGCTTTCGTTTACATCTTTAGCTTCCTTGTTGGTTTTATTTAGTTCTTTCTGCTTTTGATTAACTTTTTCTAAGGCTTCTTCAGTTTTCTTTGTATCTCTTTGAGCATTTATATCCTGAGCAGTTTCACGAACTTTCTTTACAGCATTTTGCATCCTCAGAGAAAGTTGTTTTTCAAACTCATCATCTCCGGATATCCAATTTACCGGATTAAGATAATATTTTGCATAGTCAAATAAAATTCCAAATAATTCCGGTGCGTTTCTGATGAATGCAGTGATGTTATCTTTTGTTTGTTTAATCCATTTGACAATATTAGCAAATACCTGAGCAACTGCATCAACTTTCTTAGCTGCCTCATTATATACTTGTCCCATGATTTCAAATACTTTATTTAAGTCCAGGGTTTCTCCTATCAGGTCACCAATAACACCGAGAATCATATCAATTATTTCAGCACCTAATTCAAAGGGTGTTATTAAGTATTCCCAAACGGCTTCACCAATTGTTGTAAGTGCATTGACTACAGATTCACCAAAAGTCATAAAACCATCAAATGCCGGTTGAGCCATATCCCATAATTGCTTAAATCCATCACCAAGTTTTTTGATTATCGAAGTGCCTTTTTCTGTTTTAGTGAAAAATAAATAAAGTCCGGCAAGAGCAGCTACTATTGCAGCTATAGGTGCTATAATTGAAATCCACGCCGCTGATACAGCCGTTCCAGTAGCAGTACCAACAGCTCCAACTGAAGTAAACCCTGGAATTAAACCAAGTACTACAGTTCCTAACTGCTTAAATTTATCAATAGGTAATAGGTTTGCTATGCCGGAAAATGATGCTATCATTGGTGCTAATTGATTTGATAATGTTAGCAATCCTATAAAACCGTCACCAACAGCACCAAAGAACTTAAAGAATCCTGCTTCAATTTTATTCAAAACGCCCTGGACTTTGACTGCTATACCCTCATTTGCTATAGCAAAAGCTTCATCAACACTTCCGGCTCCGTCTTGTATTGATGCTAAATCATTAGCAAATTTTTCTGCGTTATCACCAGTACTTGCTAATGCAAAACCAATAGATTCTATGCTTGAAAATGTGTTGGCTGCATCTCTGCCGGTTTTTGCCATACCTTCCCCTAACTTCTGCATAGTAACTTGAAAGCCGTCTTTTTGAAGTGATTCTATGCTTACACCTGCGGCTTCCATTACTTCCTTTAAATCTTTTCCGGGCTTCATAAGTTCAGCTATAGCAGACCGAATCTGAGTAGTTGCTTGTGCTGTGGGGACACCTTGCTTTGTTAAAGTTGCTATTGCTGCACCAACTTCTTCAAAACTAACCCCTGCGGCAGCTGCAATAGGTACAACCTGAGATAAAGAAGCATTTAATTCGGGCACAGTTGTAACACCGTTTTTTACTGTTGCAAAAAGTATATCTGCGGCTTTACCTGCGTCCAATACATCTGTTCCGTAAGCATTTGTAACTGATGACAATGCTTTTACTGCATCATTAGTTGTTGAAAGACCAGCAACAGCGAGCTTGCTTGATTGCTCAATAAATTTCATTCCTTGTGCTATATCTGCCTGTCCATCTACTACGTTTATCGCTTCGGCTGATATAGCATTGTATATTGCTTCTGTAACTCCTGCTACTGTATCGGGGACATCACTCGCCAGGTTAATAGCAGAATTTCTAAACTCCTCAAAATTCTTTACGCCCAGAGTTCCGATATTTTTGAGCTGTTTGTCAAATTCCTGATATGGTCCTAAAAACTGATTAAAAGCAGCAGTGACTTGCTGTACACCCTGAGTGGCAAGCCCAAATGTTGCCATTCTTTCTGAAAATGTCTTAGTAGTTTTTTCAGCAGTTCCGGAAAGTGAACCAAGCCGTTTTTCTGCCTCAGCAATATCCTTTTCAAGTTTCTTATAAGCTTCAGAACCTTCTTTGCCAGATGCTTTCAAAGCCTGTAATGCTTGTTTCTGAGTTTCAAGCAACTTTTTTGATTCCATTTCGGACTTTACAAAACTATCTGCTAACTTTTCTATCTCTTTAAAAAAGTCTTCCTCACTTAATCCACTCAATGATATTTCAAGGTTTTCAAGTGTTTTTTCTACTTCACTTAGGTCAATTTTTTTAAGAGCTTCACTAACATCAATTTTTTCTATTTCAAGTAATGCATTTTCAATTTCATTAAAGGTACTTACTAAGTCTTCTGCGTCAAGATTTATTTCCATCGTGGACATAGCTTGCTTGAGATTTTCAACACTTCCCCCAGTACTTTGGAGATAATTCATTATCTCCTGAACACCTTTTTTAAGACTGCTTGTATCAATCTCCGGATGAATTGAACTTAGTAGTTTTTCAGTTTCATCGGCAAGCCGTTTGACTTTTGACTTATCAGTTTTGAGATCGACCATAAAGTCAAGCACCATTTCAAGATTCTTTGACATCATGACCTCGCTGTTACTTTCAATCCTGAAATTGGATTTACACCCCATACTCCTTCAATATCAGGTTTGTAAGGTGCTTTTTCCCGAATTAAATTGAACTGAATATTGGCTAACAATTTTTTGTTATTATTTTCAATTTCACATTTAACTACAACAGTTACAAATACTTCAGAATTTTTCTGAGATTTAATTACTTTGTAGTTTTTAAGATGTTTATGAATATGCCAATCTTCAATCCATTTGAGTGGATTTTCTTCATTCTTCAACCATGTCAATTGAGAATTTTTAGTCATTCCTGCCCAGTTCTTATTATGCCAATGCTCTAAGTATTCTGCTAAGGTTCTTTCAGCAGTTCCTATTCCAAAATCAGTCACTTTTGAACTTTTCATTTTTTCACCTGTATAAAAAAAGCCGTACTGTCATTTCCGGCTTGGTATTGCATTAATTAGTATTTCGAGAGTTTTCATTCCATCAATGAAATTTGAATTTTTTATCTCTTCAAACTTTGTAATGTCATTTTGTGCAAGTACCGGAATATACCAAATATTTGTTTCTGCTTCTTCAATTCTTCTTCGAAATTCATTAATATTATAAATATTCTGTACTCTGTATTGTCGGTCTATGAATTGTTGTTTTCTACGTTCTTCTGCAAGACTGTCTGCAAGAGCGGTAACAATGTTTTCGTTAAGTTCGGCTTCCTTTCTCTTTGCAGTAAGAGCAACGCTGTCTGTGGAAAGCCGATATTTGTAAAAAAATCCTTTATGCTTTCCTCAAGCTTTGGACGTTCTTCATTTGGTAGATTCTGAAAATATTGCTCAATATCGGTTTCTACTTTATCTAAATTGAATTTGAGTAGAGATTCATCTTTGAACTCTCTAAATAAATATGAGCATATTTGCGGTAACCAATGTGCTCCACGTGATTTGAGTACCTGCTTAAAACTCTCCGGCTGTGCTTCAAGTTGGTCACGTTTGAACTCTCCCGCCTCGCGGGCAAGCTCTGCCTGAAGAATAGATAAATTTTTATATTTGTAAATAAATTTTCTACCCTCATACTCGATAACAATTGGTTCTGAATAATTCTCGTCCATAATTTTAACTCCTTTTATGTATTTGTAATTGTAACATCACTTAATGATTTTATAAAATGTTGTATTCTAATAATTGTTCTTGGTCTGAGTTCTACTTGCTCAATTTCTATTGAATGATTTACATCTGCTGGAGATATATCAATCCAACATGCTCCTGTGCTGTTAATTACTGCCGGTGGAACATAATCTATATTTGAGGCTTTGGCACTTCCTAATAATAATGAATAAGAAAATCTGCCTTTTAAAACAACATCCATGGTCAACTTTATACTTTCATAATCAGAATTAAAAGGTAAATATACATTCACATCAACATTATAACCTATTTTCTTCTTTCCACCCCAAAAAGTATCTTTCATTATTCCTTTAATTGACCAGCTTGATTCTCCTTCTAACTGATGAAATACTACATTAGCGTCGGCATTATCGCCCCATTCTTCTCTTTTATAAAATGCTATTCCTGTAAAGGGTAATAATTTTACATTGCCCAAAAATTCCTTAAAAATTACTTCTGTCATAGCGAGTCCTCATAGATTAATTTCATTTTAATTTCAGGTAAATATTTAATATCATTCTGGTAATCCAATGGAAATTTCCCACCTTCAGTTATCACTTTTATATAGTTGCCCCATGATGAACTGTAAAGAGATATATATTGATAATTTGATAAATAATATGATTTCAGAAACTCTATAGCATTAGTAGATAGCTCATCGGTTGTGATTGTAAATTCTATTTCATTATGTGCATATAATTTATGACTATATTTTCTACCGTTTAGCAAAATACCTTCCTCATTAATGCCAACAGGCATTGGATCTGTTAGTCTTATAGTTTCAAAAGATAATTGATTCACAGCTTCACTATCATATACTAATGTAGATAATTTTTCATTACTGAATCTGAGTGTTATTCTTTTCATGGAAGCTCCATTCTTTGAATATTCATAAATAAACTATCCGGAGAAACTGATAAACCAAGGTTCACAATCATATCTTCATCGGCGGTCTTATCTTCGAGCAAGGAAGTTGAAAGATTCAAGTCTGCCGGATTATACCGAAGTTGTATCATTTTTCCAGCTTGGAGAAAATCATATCTGCTACTTTTGACTAAACCTGAAAGTTGAACTACTATAGTATCTCCAACACCTCCGGAAGATAAAGCAATTCCTATCGGATAATGATAGTATATTGATTTATTTTCTGCTTTCATAATCTTTTGATTTGGTTTTATCATTACCACATCGCCACTTTCAATTTCAGTATCACTTTCAAAACTTTCAACATCCATACTTTCATCATACAAATTACTTTGAGTACCGGGTTGAAATATAAATACTGGTGGAGATACCGGAGAATCCCATGTACCAAATGCAAAGCGGTCCAATGAATGTAATTTCAATGTTGTTTCAGGTTTTTGAAGATTACGTTCTATACCAACAACAACATACTCCCTTTGAACATCTACATCAATCCATTCTTCATCTTCATATCTTTTGATACTTTCATATAGTTTAATTTTACTTCCAAGCTTGATATTTTTCCAAGATGGATTAGAGCCATCAGTATTCTTTGAAAAGCCATTCCAGTATGGCACAGTTAGATTATACTCTGTTTCGTAATACTGAACATCACGTGACATGATGTAATTAACATAGTCCGTCAGGGTATTGAAATGCATATTCTCATTATTGACTTTTGCTACAACACCTGCAACAGGTCTGGCTACAGGGATAATGCTTCCGAGATTTGTTGCAACTTCACTTTCTGGTGCAGGTACTGTATGGATATAAATTGAAGTATGAAGATAAGATGACTTTTCTCCTTTGTACTTGATTCCATAATCATAATTAGATTCGTCATAAGTCCTTAAATATGAATTTCTGTATACGGCATTCAAAGGTTGATAATTCCTTACAATTCCTTGTTCGTTTTTTAATCCTATCATAGTAGGAGAACTTGAGAAAAGAAGCCTATCATATTTAATGTTTTTACGTTGCTCGGTTAATTTTCTTTCGTTATTCTTAGTCGTAAAATCTTTTGAACTATCACCTTGAACATAACTATCAAATCCATCATTTGCATTGTTATTGGCATTTGAATAATATGAGTTTTTATTACTTGTCAATATTGATGATGTATCAAAGCCTGCTTCCTGAGATCCGATTATATAAGTATAATCATTTTCAACAATACCTTTTCTGGACTTAAACTCAAAATTAATTTGATTTCCTGCAACATAACTTGGTAAGATATAACATGCAAGTGACCTTGCAATACTAAATAGTAATTCAGCAGTATTATCTAACATTAAGAAAGAAAATTCTTTTTCATTACTTGCTATAGTTTCATCTTCTTCAGAATCTGCTGAATAATAAGGATCTATCATCTTTATACAAATATGTGCAGCACTTGTTGTAGAATCTGGGACCCAATTATCTCTTAATCTAAGCCCTCTAATTTCTTCTCCGGATTCAACTTCCCAACGTGATACAGGAAAACCATTAATTAAAGTTTGAATAAATTTATATACAGCCAGTTGTACTCCAATTCCTAAATCAGATTCAAGTAGTTGCAAATTTAAACTTATGCCTAACTTTTCTTGAAGTATTTCAGCCGTAAAGTCTAAATACTTTTGAATGATTTTATACAAATTACCTAATGGTGAAAAATAGCAGTATTGCAATGAAGCTGTATTTCTCCAGAAGAAAATTTCATGATTGAATAATTCTGAGAATGTTTGATAATTATTATCTCGCCATCTATCAATTATATTTGATATTTGGATGTTGTCATTATCAACAGTCTTATAAATATTTGAAGTAATTTTTGCTTCTTCAAGAACTCGAATATCAAAACTATATGCAGTAAAATTATATTCTCGAAGTGGATTTATTTCAAATCCGTAATTGCCACTTTGCCATATTTTGTCATCGCCGGAAACTTTAGAATCAATTTTTCCTATGAAGTCAAGATTTTCAAGAATTGGTAATGAACCGAAAAACAATGCACAATATCTATTGAATTTTAAATCTGTTGCATTCAAACAAAAGAAAAGTGCATTGTGGTCTTCATCACTTTGACAAGCTAACTGATTTATTGAAAAGGGTAGCTCATCAATAGCAAAACTACCCTCTTCAGTATTTAAATCTTTTCTTACTGATTCAAGAATAAATATATCAGTTTCTATTCCGATATTTTGAAACAGTTCTTCGTAACTATCAGAAACGGCAAAAATCACGGTTTGTGTACCGTGATTATGCTCTCTGTAGCTATATTTCTGAAAGTAACGCATTAGCTATAAGTAATATCAGTTACCATTGCCAATTCACCGGCTAAGATTTCAGCTTCTTTCTGAGATGTTATATTTGGTGGTTTAATATTAGCAATGTCTTTTCCGACACCACCAAGTTTCCAAACTATGCCTGTGAATAAATCAACCGCTGTTGACAAATCATCTTCCTCAAGTCCAGAATTAGTATAAGATACAAATTCAAGTGTAACTGTATTATGATTGGCGTTAAATGTTTCAGATAAATCATTATTGATTTTACCAACCATGTGAATATATCCTTCCGGCTTCTTGTTTGTCATCTTAGCAGTATAAGATACACCTGTAGCAATTGTTACAAGGAATAAATCGCTCTGCTTGGCTTTTAAATCTTCTCTGAATGCTGACATAGAATTCATTTCGATTGGTGCTTCATTGATTACAAGTGTTATTGAACCTTTACCTGTTGCATCACTGGAAGCATCTGCTGGGGTTATATCATCTCCGCTAATACCTTCAAGAATTCTACTTTCTTTTGTGAATCTCCAAATCAGACCGTCATTTCTTGGTATATCCAAGTTCTCTCCGCCTGAATCCGCTCCTACCTTCGGCAAGCTATATGAGCAATCCTGAAGATTGTCAAATTTCCATAATTCTGTAATTACACCAGCTGATATTCTATGTACCCACGCGAATGGTGCTCCATGCAGAATGACTTTATTAATTGTTGACGACATATTCTACCTCTATAAAAAATAAAAAAAAAGTTTATTTAATTCTGTTAACTAATTATATACTTTCCGACACTATGATAATCACCTACAAACTGAATATCTACATAACCGCCTTTGATTTCG
>JAHBUQ010000005.1 GCA_019637995.1 Ignavibacteriota bacterium | reverse complement strand
CCAGCTCATAAACCTTTTTCTATTAATGGTAAGCTACTACGTAGCTTTTTCCTAAACCTAAGCTCTAAATCCAAAACCCTAAGTCAATCCACCCCGTCTGTTTCGCAGCCACCCCTCAAAGATGGGAATTTTAACTTTATAACATTCAACTTCATAACTTTCAACTTCATAACTTTCAACTTTATAACTTTATAACATTCAACTAATAGGGTGCTTAATAAACAGCGAGTTGTCAATACCCTTCAAAATATCTTTAGCTATTACTTTAAAGCACATATCAAACTCATTAAAATTTAAATTTTCTTCAACCCATTTAATGTCTTTTAATCTATTAGTATGAAATTCATCAATTAAACAAGCTATTTCTATCTCATTGACCCAAGTATCTTTTTCTTTTGCTTGTTCAAAAATATCAATCCAATTGAAATTATATTTTTTTGATATAAATAAGATATCTGCAAAGTCCTTTGAAGAATTTCTTGCAATTGCTGAAATTTTATTGGAAAGAATGTTCTGCCAATTATCCACTTTGCATTTATATTGATGTAAACCATTATAATGGTAAGCCACGTCATTAATCAATTCGATTTTTAGCTCTGTATTTTGCTCAATAATTATAAATCTAACAAAATCTGTACTTGCCAATTCAATTTTGACATTTTTAAAATTCTTCAAAATCAGGTTAATAAATGCATCAGAATTTTGTCTGAAATCTTCATCTCTATTTGTAAAAAAATCCAGGTCATCAGAATATCTGTGATTGAGATAATAACGACTGAGTGCCGTGCCACCGGTCAGATAAAACTCGTTTGAAAGCCCTCCCATTAATTCCATAACCTTATCCTGTAATGGATAAAGATTATTCTGATAGTATTCTTTTTGCATTTTTAATTGAATTTCTATATGTCATTGGAAAAATTGTTTTAATAACATTATCATCCAGCATTTTTATTGCTTCATTTAATCCTACTATTCTTACAAGATTATGCCAACTTAAACCATTAAGTAGTTTTGTTTGAATCATAAACCGATTGATACTTGAATTTGAACTATTACTATAAAATATATCAACCAACTCTTTGGCATCAATATTATAATCCCAAAATACTCTCTTTAAAGCATTTTCAAGTTCAATATTTGGCTTTAATTTCATATAAATTGAGTTTAATTTTTTTCCTTGTAAATATTCAACTCATTCTGAGTTGTTCTTTCTCATTTATTAATGGGAGACGTCACGAAGTGACAGAGGGATTTGGCTTTCATTCCTGAACTCAATAACTTTCTACTTTAGAACTTTCTACTTTCAACTCTATAACTTTATAACATTCAACATTATAACTTTCTACTTTCAACTCTATAACTTTATAACATTCGACATTATAACTTTCTACTTTCAACTCTATAACTTTATAACATTCGACATTATAACTTTCTACATTATAAAATTATAACTTTCTACATTATAAAATTATAACTTTCTACTTTCAACTAAGGAACTGATTAAAGTACAGCACAGCCCTTTCAGTCCCATTCGGAAACTTAGCATCTTGGAAAATTTCTAAAAGAAATATAGAAAACATACTTCAAAGACCTTTAAAAGTAAGACATTTTGATGATTAAAGCAAGAAATTTAGTAATATCAAAGTAATTATTGAGTAATTTTTCAATTTTACTTGGGTTTAAACAATTTACAAAATTGGTAACAATGAAGATATAATAGAAATATTGGTTCAAAAATTGCTATATAATATTTTTAAAATTTATATACATAAGGATATTATGTAATGTCTGCCGGCAATGATAAAATGATGGAGAATATTAAGGACGCTGAGACCTGGCTTGAGCGTGGGGATGATTTTGTCAAGTCAAAAGAGTTTGATAAGGCATTAGATTGCTTTACAAGAGCTATTGGTATTAATCCCAGATTATCATTTGCATATTTTAAACGAGGCAATACATACAACAATATTGGCGTTTATGATTCAGCGATAGCAGATTTATCCAGCTCAATATCTCTAAATCCAACATTTGCATTTGCATATTTTAAACGAGGCAGTGCATATTTATCTTTGAATGATGTAAAAACAGCATTTGAAGATTTCAACAAAGCACTGGATTTGAATCCATCATTTTCTTTTGCATTATACAAAAGAGGACTTTGCAGACTTCGTGTCAGGGATTATAAAGAGGCTGTCGAAGACTTCAGTAAAGCAATTAAATTAAACCCGGGATTGAATTTAGCTTATGTCTCACGAGGAAATTTATACTTCGAAAAAACTGAGTATGACAAAGCAATTGCAGACTATAACGAAGCAATCAAAATAGAGCCGGATCAGGAGAAGGTATATATTTCCCGAGGTCTTGCCCACAGTCATACCGACAAAATTGTGGAAGCAATGCGGGATTTCACAAAGGCAATAAATGCAAATAATGAGTCATATCTGGGTCATAATTATCGCGGACTGGCATTTTTAAAAATGAAGGAGTATGCCAATGCTATAAAAGATTTCAATGAATCCATAAGAATAAATCCAAATTTTGCAGATGCATATAATAATCGGGGTATAACATATTTTACTGTAAGGAAATATCAGGAAGCCTCTGATGACTATGCTCAAGCCTTGAAACTAAATCCAAGTTCTCCCAATATATACTACAATCGCGGAAATACTTACCTTGTTCAAAAAAGATATATGGAGGCGATGCATGATTTTGACTTTGCTCTTCAGCTTTCTCCCGGACTCGCTTCTGCTTATATCAGCAAAGCTAATTGCCATATTGCACTCGAGCAATTCAGAGAAGCTATAAAGCTTTTTAATAGAGCAATTGCACTAAAACCAAAGCTGTTTTCTGCTTATATCGGCAGAGGTAATACCTTTATGAGACTCAAACTATACAAAAAAGCACTTGAAGATTTTACACTTGCTATTGAAATCAAACCTGATAATCATCAAGGATATCTCAACCGAGGTATGGCGTTTAAATCAGATAATCAGATTGATTTGGCATCTCAGGATTTCAAAAAATACCTTGAATCCGTACCTTCGAAATCTCCTCAGGCTGTCAAAATCAGACAATGGCTAAAAAAAATGGATATAGAAATATAGTTCTACTCTACGCAATTCTCAACAATATCCAGAGTACCTGAGGATGAATCCATAAGAGCCTTGCAACCGAGAGGAATTGTTGCCTGCTCAGAAGTATGTCCAAACATCAATCCATAGAAAGCAGGTTTATTTAGTGGCTTCAGATAGAAATCCAAAACTTCACCAAGACTGTAATCCCATGTTGATTGGTGGGTTCCGGCAACACAATCACTGCATTTTCCAAAAATTATTCCTTCAGCATCTTCGAGCAACCCGTTCAAACGCAACTGGTTCATCATTCTGTCAATCCTGTAAGGAGGTTCTCCGACATCTTCAAGAACTAGAATTTTACCTTTTGAATTTATAGCATAATCTGTACCAACAAGCGAGCTTATAAGCGACAAATTACCACCTGTTATTTCACCCTGAGCAATACCTGAAATAATCGTTCTTATCGGATAACTAGCCCTTAAGCCGTATTTTCCGGTAGGATTTCTAAGTTCACCGAAATTGTCAGGTGTAAATAGCATACGAGTGAAAATATCTTGAGTATAAGGTGTGAATGGCGATAGCAAAACAGGCGAGTGAAATGTAACAAGACCTGTTTTCTTGCCTATAGCTGAATGAAGTGCTGTTATATCGCTGTATCCGCAAAAAACTTTCGGATTATTTCGAATTATATCGTAATAAATTGAATCCACAAGCTGGGCAGAGCCGTATCCACCTCTGATACAAAATACGGCTGATGCAGATTTATCCAAAAAAGCTTCATGAATATCATTAACCCGTTCAGGAATTGTTCTTGTTTTGTAACCGGAACCATAAATCAAATGGTTGGAAAAGATTGGCTCTAATCCAAGTCCTAATACAATTTCTGTAGCTTTTTGTATGTCATCAGGGTCACTTACTGCTGTTCCTGGCGAGACAATTCTTACTTTATCGCCTGCTTTAAGTGCTTTAGGCTTAATTTTTTTAATTTCAGGATTTTTTGATATTTTATTTTGCGAATAGCTAATACCGGAACCCATAAAGATTCCGGTAGAAGCCAGCGCACTAATTTTTAAAAAATCACGCTTTTCCATTTGTAGATATTATTGGGTGACTTGAAATTTTCCAGATTTCATCGGCATATTGCTTAATAGTTCTGTCACTTGAGAATTTGCCTACTCTTGCAATATTGAGCAGAGATTTTTGAGCCCATAAATTTTGATTATTGAATTCTTCTGCCGCGAAATTTTGTGCAATTGAGTATGATTCAAAATCCGCCAAAAGGCAATATTTATCACCATGATATAGAAGTGAATTCATCAAATCATCAAATATACCGGGCTCTAAATCATTAAAATAATTTGATTTAATTAAATCAATAGCCGATTTTAGTTCGTGGTTTGTTTCATAATAATAATAAGGATTATAACCATTTCTATGAATTTCTGCTACCTCATCGGAATTAAGACCAAAAATATACATATTTTCCCTGCCCATTTCTTCCATCATTTCGATATTAGCGCCATCCAGAGTACCGATAGTCAGGGCTCCATTAAGCTGGAACTTCATATTACCCGTTCCTGATGCTTCATATCCGGCAGTAGAAATCTGCTCGGATAAGTCCGATGCAGGTATAATTAATTCAGCTAATGTAACAGAGTAATTTTTGAGGAATACAACTTTCAGTTTATCTCCGACATCAGGATCATTATTGATTATATCCGCGATTGAGTGTATCAATTTAATAATCATTTTAGCTGTATGGTAGCCGGGAGCAGATTTACCCCCGAAAATCATTGTCCGGGGGACAAAATCAGCGTTAGGATTTTCTTTGATTCTGTTGTATAATGCAACAATATGAATTACATTCAAAAGCTGGCGTTTGTATTCGTGGATTCTCTTGATTTGAGTATCGAATATTGATTTTGGATTAATTTTAATATTATAATTATTTTCAATATACGAAATTAATTTCTTTTTGTTAGTCCATTTTGCTTCGTTGATAAGTTCAAGAAAATCATTGTCACTTGAGTATTTTTCTAAATCCCGAAGTTTGTACAAATCAGTAATCCAGCCGTCACCTATTTTTTCGGTAATAACCTGAGATAAAAATGGATTTGCTTTCTTAAGCCATCGCCGCTGAGTTATACCGTTTGTTTTACTGTTAAATTTATAGGGCTGCCAATTGTAAAAATCCGGGAAAACTTTTGCCTTGATAATCTCTGTATGCAGAGCCGCAACACCATTGACAGAGAAACTGCCAACAATGGCTAAGTGTGCCATGCGGATTTTCTTATCATCACCTTCCTCAATTATTGACATTCGTTTGATTCTTTCAACATCATTATGATATTGCATTCTGATTTTCGAAAGAAATCTGGCGTTAATCTCAAAAACAATCTGGAGATGACGGGGTAGAAGTCTTCCAAACAACTCGACTGACCATCTTTCTAATGCCTCACTGAGTACAGTGTGATTAGTATATGCAAATGTATTTGTAGTAACTGCCCAGGCTTCATCCCACTGCAGTCCTTCCTGATCAATAAGTATTCGCATAAGTTCGGGAATAGCAATAGCCGGATGTGTATCATTAAGCTGAAGTGTATTTTTATCGGCAAAATATGAAAAGTTGCTGTGATTTACTTTATATCTCCGGATAATATCCTGAAGCGATGCAGACACAAAGAAATACTGCTGTTTGAGTCTCAGTTCCTTACCGGCAACTGTATTATCATTTGGATATAGTACTTTGGATATATTTTCAGTTTCGTATTTATTTTCTACAGCTTTGATGTAATCACCTTCGTTGAAAGATGAAAAATCAAAATCATGGGTTGCTTTTGCTTCCCAAAGTCTTAAATTATTGCAAGTGTGGTTATTGTATCCCGGTACAGGAACATCATAAGCAACAGCCATTACATCTTTTGTTCCAACCCATTTGTAAACTGTTTTGCCTGAGTTGTCAGTGTAAGATTCAATTCTGCCGTGAAATTGTATTTTGTAAGTATATTCAGGTCTGATTATTTCCCATGGACTGCCGTAGTGGAGCCAGTTATCAGGTCTTTCCACCTGATAACCTTTGATAATATCCTGCTCAAATATGCCGTATTCATATCTGATCCCGTATCCAAAAGCAGGAAGTTCAAGTGTAGCCATCGAGTCAAGAAAGCAAGCAGCTAATCTTCCCAAGCCACCATTACCGAGACCCATATCATGCTCTACATCTATGATTGCTTCAAGATCATACCCCATTTCCTGAACTAAATCGTGACATTCTTCATAAAATCCCAAATTTGTGAGGGCATTGCCAAGAAGTCTGCCCATTAGAAATTCCATCGAAAGATAGTAAACCCTTTTTACATCACTTCGATAATACTGATTCTGTGTCCTGAGCCAGTTGCGTATCATTCTGTCTCTGACTGATAGAGAAACTGCTTTGTAAATGTCCTCTAAAGTTGCTGTTACTCTATCTTTAACTAAACGAAATTCCAAATGTTCTGCTATTTGGTTTTTTAAAGAATATGTTTCAGGATTTTGACTATCAGTAAAAAATATCGAATCTGATTTATTATCTTTATTTGGCATTAATATCCTCTTTAAAAAAAATGATTACATCAACTTAAAAAACGAAACAATACCAATATACTTGTAAATAAATTGAAAAACTAAACAAATAAATAAATTGCTCTCATTTTTCAAAAATCTTTTGATAAAATAAACGTTATTTAAATTCGGACATTTGAAATGTCAATTGATATAAGTTTAAATTAATTTAAACTCAATAATTAGAAAATCATTCAAATATTTAAATGAATACATATAATTTAGGAATCTCAGGCAGCTGGTTAATATTGATTTTATTGATGTTGGCAGCATTATTATTTACTATATTTATCTATATCAGAACAAATCCTGATGTAAGCAGAGGCAAAAAAACTTTGCTTGCAGGTCTTAGGTCGGTTGCCCTCGTATTACTGATTTTTTCATTATTCGAACCTGTATTTACAGGTTTAAAGAGTTCTGTAATACTGCCTAAAGTGGCAGTACTTTTGGATAATTCAATTTCAATGTCTTTGGAAGATGCAGCAGGCGACAGGAAGGAAAAATATCTAAAATCAATCTCAAACAGCAAAATTGACAAACTCTCCGAAGATGAAGCAAATTTTACATTATTTGGCGACAATTATAGAAATATTGATGTATTTAAGCTCGACTCTCTTGGATTTAATGAAAACAGTACAAATATATCTGATGCTATTCGTAGCATTTTCAATAAAAAAAGTGATGATAATATCAGAGCTGTAGCTCTTTTTACCGATGGTTCTTTCAATAGTGGCAGCAATCCGCTTTACATATCAGAAGAGTTGGGTTTGCCGGTTTTTACAATATGTATTGGAGATACAACTGAACCGAAAGATATTTCAATACAAACCATAATTCTGAATGATATTGCATATATTGATAATCCTGTTCCTGTTAATATCAACATCAAATCCGTTGGCTTTCAAGATGAAATTTTAAAATTATCAATTTTTGATAATAATCAATTACTTGATTCCCGTGAAATTTTGAGCGGTGATGAGTTATTTGAAAGTACTATTTATCATACATATATACCTAAAGAAGCAGGAAACAGAAAAATTTCAGTTAGAATTGATGCTAAAGATGGAGAAATTACCGAGAAAAATAATTCTCTTAGTGAATATGTAAAAGTTCTAAAAAACAAGCGTAAAGTTTCACTCTTTGCTGGAGCTCCAAGTCCTGATTTGTCCTTCATAAAGCAATATTTGATGACTCTTCCGGGTATTGAAATAAGTGAGTTCGTCCAAAGTTCGGGCTCTTCATTTTTCAAAACACCATCTGAAACAGATATTGCCGATACCGAACTTTTTATTTTAATAGGTTTTCCTGTAAGCTCAACTCCAGACAATATTTTAGACAGAATATCAAAAGAACTTTCGAATGGTAAGCCAATATTTCTCATAACATCATTAAATACTGATTTCAATAAGCTGAAGAAACTTGAAGATAATCTCCCCTTCAATACCGCATCATCACGCCCCGTAGAATTTGGTATAACTGCTGATTTCACAGCAAAAGCAATAACCAGCCCAATAATGAGAGTCGAAGGTACTGATGATGATATTTCAAAATGGAGAAATCTGCCGCCTGTTCTTCGCACAGAAACTTTTGTCAGACCTAAGCCCGAGAGTGAGATTATAGCTACTTTTAAAGTGAATAATGTGCCACTTAATGAACCATTCATTATTACACGCAATGTCAACTCCAGGAAATCTGTCGCTATTATTGGCTATAGTCTTTTCCGCTGGAAACTTCTCGGCTATGCGGCTGAAGTCTCAAAAGGAAGGACAGACCAGTTTGACGGATTCACCAAGTTAATTGAAAATTCAATAAGATGGCTTTCAGTCAGCGAACTGAGTAAAAGAGTAGCCATAACAACAACAAAGAAAAATTATACTAAAGGTGAAAAAGTTGAGTTTAAAGGTCAGGTTTATGATGCATCATACTTACCGGTTGATAATGCCGAAATAAGCTTGAAAATCACAGGTGTAGAAGAAACACGGGATTTGACTATGATTTCTATTGGCAATGGCAGATATATCGCTAATCTCGAGGGATTGTCAGCAGGAGAGTTCAGTTTTGATGCAGTTGTAAATCGTTCATCAAACAAATTAGGCTCTGATAATGGCAGGTTCTCAATTGGCGAAACTGAAATTGAATATAGAAATCTCAAATCTGACGTGAATTTATTAAGAGCAATTTCCGAAATCACAGGCGGTAAACTATATTATAACGAAAATACTGAAAAACTGATTAGTGACATTAAATCACTTAAAAATTTCAAAGAAAAACCTCTTACTAAAAGAAATGATTTTGCACTATGGAGCTATCCATGGCTTTTGGTAATAGCGATTTTCTTGTTTGCAGTCGAATGGACAATACGAAAGCGAAGCGGTATGCTATAATAGATTGTTAGATTCGATTCTCAAATAAAGCACCGGAATTAACTGCCTGCATTGCTTTCGAGGGACCGTAATCAATCAAGTATTCAACACATTCTGCAGCATTTTTAATCATTTTTTCCAAGTCGTTTTGCTGTTCAGGTGTGAATTCGCCCAAAACATAATCAATCATGTCACCGGTTTCAAATTCATTACCTATGCCGCACCTTAATCTCAAAAAGTTAGTAGTCTCCAGTTTATCAATTACAGATGCAACTCCATTATGACCTCCATCAGAGCCACCTGATCTAAGATGTAACTTACCAAGCGGAAAATTCAACTCATCACTGATAACTAATACACGCTCAGTCGGGATTTGATAACGATCAGCAAGTCTTTTTACAGGCTCACCTGAGTTATTCATGAAAATATTTGGCTTAACAAATGCAAGATGATGTTCGTGTATATTCAAAGTAAAGGAATTAATATACATGCTGTGCTTGAATTCGCAAGCAAATTTTTCAGCTATAAAATCAAGAACCATCCAACCAATGTTATGACGGGTTTTCTCATAACGTGGACCGGGATTTCCGAGTCCGACAATAAGCCATTCAAATTTATTCTCACCAAGCATCTCAAACTCCGGGTTACTTTTTCCTATGATTAATCTAAAAATATTTTTTAGCATATGAATCGCCTTACAAATATAACATAATTTTTTATAATAAATTAATATTTCAAACTATTTTAATTTATTAAATATTTTTTTTTGATATCAATTTCTCAAAATTACAGATTCAGCAAAAGTTTATCATTTTTTTTGAATTTATTTATGAAATATTTTTAATGGTATATTATATTGATTGTATAATTTATCATTAATTTGTTAATATGAATAATGAAAATTAAATTGCAATACAATTTCTCGTAAGTTATTAAATATCCGTGTCTTTGAGTATATATGTAAAAAATCATAGAGATAATTTTAAACATTGGATTATTTATAAATGAAAATATGATTAAATAAGATTTTATGATGGAATTATATTGACTTCTCTTTCGAGTGAAATTCCGAATTTATTTTTAACATCTTCAATTATTGCAGCAGACAAATCGAAAATTTCCTTATAAGTTCCACCGCCCAAATTTATTAAAACAAGAGAGTGCCGAGGTGATACTATTATCCGACTATCATCATTAAGACCTTTACCCTTCCACTCGGCTTTC
The DNA here is from genome assembly GCA_019637995.1 of Ignavibacteriota bacterium. Taxonomy (NCBI): domain Bacteria; kingdom Pseudomonadati; phylum Ignavibacteriota; species Ignavibacteriota bacterium. The sequence goes on along the minus strand of JAHBUQ010000005.1, from coordinate 137,461 downwards.
TCGATTAGTTTGGCAGCAGATATTTTGATGTTTTCTCCATCAGGATTGCCTGTCAAATCAGGGTAACTTGCAATAAGCGAATGATACTCAGAAACCGGCAATACAGGATTCTTAAAGAAACTGCCTGCATTACCTTCAATTTCAGGGTTTGGGAGCTTCCTGCTGCGGATTTTAGTTATTAATTCATATATCAAATGAGGGGATATCTCGCCTGAATTATAATTTTTTAGCTCTTCGGTAACATCTTTATAATTTACAACCGGTTTCCAATCTGCAAACTTATAGGTTACAGAGGTTATGATTAGATCATGCTTATTCTTCTTAAAAAATGAGTTTCTATAAGCAAATTCACAGTCATTATTAACCATATTAATAACAACACCTGTTTTCAGGTCAAAAGCTTCAAGGGATTCGAAATATTTTGCCTGCTCGATACCATAAGCACCAATATTTTGAATAGGAGCAGCACCTACTTTCCCGGGAATAGCCGCAAGATTTTCAAAGCCATAAGCACCAATTTCTATTGACTTACGAACAAAAATATCCCAAACTACTCCTGCATCAACTTTTATAATTCTTGAACTATCACTATTCTCAGTATATGAAATTTCATCAATCAAAATTTCGACAACAGTTCCATCAATAAATTCAGGAAGAACGACATTAGAGCCTCCCCCAAGTAAAATGTAGTTATCAATATCAATATAATCTCTCAACTTTGTAAAATCATCTCTGCTTTCTATTGCAATATAGCGTTTAGCAATAGAATTCAAGCCAAATGAATTTTTCTTTTTTAACGAATAATTTTCAAATATTTGCATAATATATTAGATTTTACTTTTTAAAAGTACAATTCTTTTGTATGATTGTTTGATTCTTTCTTTAGAAATCTTTCCCGAATAAACTAAGTCTTTGATAATGTTTACTGCTTTTGAAGCAATCTCATCGTCATAAATCAAATTATTGCCAAACACAATTACATCAACACCGGCTTTAATTGACATTTCGAGAGCATACTCAAGACCGTAATGCTCAGAAATTGCCTTCATATTCATATCATCAGACACTACAACACCATCAAAACCAAGCTGCCCTCGTAGAATGCCACTAATTATACTGCCCGATAAAGTTGCCGGATAAACACTGTCGAGTTTAGAATTAAATACGTGTGCGGTCATTATCATATTGATTTCATTACGCTTGATTAATTCACGATAAGGAACTAATTCTTCTTCACTCCAAGAATTGGTAATATCTGTGAATCCCAGATGTGAATCAGCTGATGCACTGCCATGCCCTGGAAAATGCTTCAAACAGGAAAGTACTTTTTTTTGCTTTTGCGATTTAATCAAAATTTCAGAATTCGAGATCACAATATGTGGCTCTCTTGAAAAACTCCTTTCTAAAGCTCCAATAGCAGGGCTATTTGGATTTACATTCAAATCAACAACAGGAGCAAAATTCACATTGAAGCGTGCATTATTAAGAGTTTCTGCAGTCCTGTCGGCATAGAATTTTGTAGTATCGGGATTATTTAAAGTTCCGAGATACTGTTGAGTTACAGTCTGTAAAAAACCATAATCAGTCTTAAGTCTGGCAACCCTCCCACCTTCTTGATCAACGGCGATTAATAATTTATATGTACCTGAATAAGATTGAAGTTTGGAATTAAGTTTTTCAACCTGCTCAGGTGAAACTATATTTCTTTGAGCGTAGCCAAGAGCGACATCTTTATCGAAGAGGATTACTCCTCCGACTCTTCCGGCACGAATGTCATTAACAATTGGGGAAGTTTCATCAACATCAACTCCACGAAAACCAATCATAAGCATCTGACCAATCATCAAATCAAGGTCTCGCTCACTGTCCTGTGGTCTGTTAGGGTCATCACAAGAAACGATCATAAATAAAATGCCTGAAAATATGGCAAAAAGTTTTATTAGCGGATTAAAATTTGAATCTGACTTTCTCATCATACTTCTACAAAATTATCAATCAAAATATACAAATTAACTAATTTCGAGTATTTCAAATTCACCAAATTCACTTATCGCTGTGCTAAGAAAATCAGCATTTCCTGTAGCTGCAATCATATAATTTGTGTCTGAGAAATACTTTTTCTGTACTTCAAATATTTCATCAATTGTAAGTAAACGTAAATCGCGATAAAATTTCCTAAGAAAATCAGTATCAAGTTCAAAACTGTCAAGAGTCTGAATTATTCCGGTTATTTGTTTTGGGGTCTCAAGTGAGCGGGCAAATGAACCCGTCATAAACTCAATACTTCGCTCAATTTCAGATTTCTCGAGCTTTTCTATTGACATATTCATGGATATTTCGAAAATATCTTTAATTGATTCCAGCGTTTTCTCAGCATTTATGCTTGTTGAAATTGTAAAGACATTACCATGTTGTCTCATATCAAGATAGGAATGTATGCCGTAAGTCAGCCCTTTTGTTTCTCTCAGCACATGATTAAGTCTGGATAAAAAATATCCGCCAAATATTGTATTAACAACCTGAAATGCCGGATAATCTGGATTCTTTCTATCAATGCTTTGCCTACCAATTCTTAAATTAGTCTGCATAGCATCATCTTTGCCGGCTATCACATTCACTAAATTTGATGCTACATAATCAGGTATATTAATTTGACCGGAATTATTCATAACACCTTGAAACTTAGATTCAATCAGCTTATCTATGTAATCGTTATCAAAATTACCGGTAATAATTATGCTGATTTCAGATTTGCTAATAAGTAAATCATAAAAATCAACAATATCCTTTTTCGTAATTTGTGCAACATCCGAAAGCCCGCCTGTTCTTGGATTGCCATACGGATGATTACGATAAATACCTTTGTTAAAAGCAACCTGAGCAATATAATTCGGGTCAGCAGAATTATGCATTATTCCTGCTGATATTCTGTCCCTCTGCCGTGATATTTCAGCATCATCAAATGCAGGATTGAAAATACATTCTACAATAGTATCGAAGCAAGGTTCAAAGAAATTCTCCATAGCAGAAAATCCGGCTGAAGATTCATCCCAGTAAGCATTGAAAAAGTAAGATGCACCAAGAGATTCGAATTTTTCGGATACTTCACCGGCACTAAGATTCTTCGTACCACTTTGAAGCATTGACATAGTATAATTTGCTACGCCCGGGATATTATCGGCAGCAGCTCCGTTTTTAAAATTAACTTTAAAGTTAACTAATGGTTGAGAGTTGTCCTGATATTTGTAAATTTTGATATTGCCGAAAGTGGAATATTCTATTTCCGGAATGTTAAGAAGGATTCCTGAATAATTATAAGGTATGTCTTTTCTATTGATATTCATAATTTGAATAGTCTTATTATTAATTCTTGTAAAATAAATCTAAGATATAACTTATACAATTTTATTGTAAAAAAATATTATTTTAAATAAAATCAAAATTAATAAAATATTTTGTAACTTAATTGATAGTTGAATTGTCTATATATTTGTTGATTCGCATAAAAGTTGAAATAGTTTTTTTAGAATAAATGTAACTGAATATCAACTAATTGAAAGGTGCCTCAATGAAGAGTGCAACTACTTTTTTAGCAGTGCTGATATCTTTAGTGATAATAGCATCAACAGGGCTTCAGAGCCAGAACAAGTCAATACGACTTATTGACCCGCAGGGCATGTGGAGAACATCCCTAGCCACAATGGACAGTCTGACTGTCATTATCAAACCGGAGGGAGCTTACACTCAGATTTCCTACATGATAAACATTTCAACTGATGGCACTCAATTCAATAGCATAAAGGATACAGTAGAAATTGAAAGTTATTTCCAGCTTCCTGAAGGTGCTATCGTAAATGACTCATGGCTCTGGGTGGAGGATACACTCGTTTATGCAGACTTGATTGATCGCTGGACTGCAAGCACAATTTATGAAGATATCGTACATAGATTCAGACGTGACCCATCATTGTTCTTCAAAAATTCACCAGTCAATTATGAATTTCGACTTTTTCCTCTTGCTGGTACAACTTACAGGAAATTTCTAATAAGTATGCTTATTCCTAATTCAATTGAGGATGGAAAATTCAAAATTGAAGTGCCTGATATTTGGTTTTCACTTGTTAAATCCCCTGCAAATGTTGGAGTTATTTTCCTTGGTGATGAGACTAATACAGATATTACTTACCTAAACCTGTCGAAAACATATCAATTTGCCACCCGTAGTAGCGAATTTTTTGGAAATCATGAATACTGCGAAATTCCGACTAACCAGTTCATTGCAAATAAAAATTTCAGCTATACTGGTGATTTAGTTGAAGGAATTCACTTTTCTAAATTTAATACCGGTAATGACAAATATTTCCAAATGGCGATGAATACAAACTCGCTACTTCCGGAAAAAGAAAATGTAAAACATATTTATGTATTTGAATATGTTAGAAGTATGCCTGCTAATGCAGTTGAGTATAATGTAAATAATTTTATCAGCGAAATTGCCAAAACTTACAGCGCCGGAGACGAAATCAACATTCTATATACAAGCAAAGTCGGGCAGATTAAGCAAATAAGTCCGGATTGGGTGAATATGAATGCTGACGGAAAAGCTTACCTTCTCTCCAAAATTGATGAGATGCAGAAAGATGTAGCTGATTTCCCTTCACTGCCTTTATTAGTCAACGAAGCTATAAATAAAATCAATTCAACCGAAGATAATAAGGCAGGAATTGTTATTTATTCTTCGTCTGATTCATTTGGAGACTTAAAGACAGCTAATGATTTAATCAATCATATTACTGCAAAAATTAAATTCAAAACCAAAATTTATTCTATGGATTTTGCTCATTCATCAAAACTTAGAACAAATCGTATAAATAATGTTAATTATCGTGGTAATGAATATCTATATTTCAACTTAGCCCGTATTACAAAGGGTGAATATTTAAATATCTGGTCTAATTCTCAATCTATACCGACAATGTTCAAAAGTTTTACAAAGTATATTTTCACATTACCTGAAAATCTGAATTACTTTATAACAACAAATGAGGGTTTTGCATATCATTTCTATGAAGTTCAGAATAGCAATAACACATTGACACTTGTTGGTAAATACATCGGCGGAGATGATTTCGATATACGTCTGACTTATATGCTCGGGAGCGAACCAAAATTCAAAGAAATCAAAATCTCAAAAGCAAATGCTAAAAATAATATGAGAGTGCCTCAAATTTGGATAGGTAATCATTTGAAATATCTCGAAAGTATTCCAAATCCAAATAATCGCCAAATTAGTGACATCATTGATATTAGCATGGCAAATCGTGTTCTTTCGCGCTACACAGCATTTCTTGCTCTTGAGCCGTGGATGAGAGATTCACTATTCGGTGGCAATAATAATCAGGAAAACAACGACGGTGGTGGTAGTGGTACCGATATATTAGAAGAAATTGAAATTTTATCAAATGGTTTCGAGATAAATTCATATCCTAATCCTGCCAGAGAAATTGCTACTATTACTTTGAATAGTCCAATTTCGGCTACAATTAATTCAATTGAAATTTACGATATGACAGGTTCAAAAATCAGAACTCTTGACGCTCCAAGCTTTGCTATTTCAGGCGAGTTTAATCTACAATGGGAGCTGACAGATGAATTTGGCAATAAAGTTCCAAACGGAACTTACTATATAATAGTTCAAATTGGAATGAAAACATTTAATGGAAAAATTGTTGTCGCAAGATAACCAAATGGGGTTAAGATTCAAAATAATGCCTCTTTAGCATTGAAGAATATTCATTCAGGCTAAAGAGGCATATTTTTTGTTGAGATTCCTTATTTGCTCAAATAAATTAATAATTTTGCTAACAGACACTCCTGATTTATAAAGTTCCACCTAATTTCAATATTGCAGATTTAAAAATATGTTAAATATATATTTGGATATTAATGTATTTTTGTTATTTTTGCTTATTATTATTTTGAGAATATGTTAATAAATAAATTTTGATTAACAAATTAATTAATATTGGAGACTTTATGAAAACACAAAAGAACATTCTTTTACTACTGATTTCATATGCACTCTTTGCATTTAGCTGTGGTCAAAATGAAGGAAATGCAGAAATCAATTCTGAAGCATCAAAGTACAAAGACAGCCGGTCGGCTGATACTTCCAAAGACTGCTACAGTAATTACATAGATGATATATGCAGTCTGATAAGTACTGAAAAAGTTGCAGAGATTATTTCCATTAGTCCTGATGAAGTTAGCAGAAGGGATAATAGTGCTATACATAAATCAGGAAGTCCCGATCTTATTTCCTGTATTTTTGAAACGCCCGGATCTTCTAAACAAAGCTCGATTACTGTGGGACAAATAAAAAAAGAAGATGCGGCAATTTTTAAAACTAAATACAACAATGAGTATTACAAGGAAAACGGCAGAGAAGCAAAATATTTAGATGAAAATCTTGGTGATGCAGCTGTTTGCCTCTTTGTATCTTCCAATACAATTCTTACAGTATTAGTAAAAAATGAATCTTTTACTGTACAAATTTACGGTAATCCAAAAACACATAGCGAAAATACTGAAACGGCTATAAAAATTGCCAGAGAAATTCTCAAAAAATGTCAGTAAGCATCTTCAAAAATTATACTTCTCATACCATTTAAAAAATAGTTACATCGGGACAGCTCAAATTAAAAAAGCTGTCCCTTGTTCTAAAACACTTATACATTAAATCTGAAGTGCATAACATCACCGTCTTTGACGATATAATCACGTCCTTCGATTCTTAACTTTCCGGCATCTTTAATTTTTGCTTCTGAGCCTAAGGCAAATAAATCATTACAATGATAAACTTCGGCACGTATGAAACCACGCTCAAAATCAGTATGAATAATACCTGCCGCCTGGGGAGCAGTATATCCACGCTTGAAAGTCCAGGCACGAACTTCTTTTTCGCCTGCAGTGAAATATGTTTGAAGGTCAAGCGAGTGATAAGCCGCCTTTATCATCTGGTCTAAACCAGATTCCTCAAGTCCAACAGCTGCTAAGAAATCTCTTTTTTCTTCTTTAGTTTCGAGTTCTGAAATTTCTGATTCGAGCTTGCCGCAGATTACAATCACATCTGAGCCATTTTTTTCTGCTATTGCTTTTACTTTGCTTACATATTCATTATCGCCATCCAGTGAATTTTCATCAACATTACAGCAATAGATTTGTTTTTTTAAAGTAATCAAATTCAAATCTTTAATTGATTCGATTTGCTCTTCCTCAAGATTTAAATTTCGGGCAGGAATACCTTTATCGAGATTTTCAGTGAGAAGATGTAGCACAGGTTCAGCTGTTTTAGCTTTTTCAACAGTTTTCTTATCATTTGAACGAAGCATTTTACCAAGTCCGTCAATGCGTTTTTGGACAGATTCCAAATCAGCCAAAGCAAGTTCGATTTCGATAGTTTCAATATCACGAGCAGGGTCAATCGAACCTTCAACATGTACGATATTATCGTCATCGAAACATCTGACAACGTGTACGATTGCACCAACCTGTCTGATATTTCCAAGGAACTGATTTCCAAGACCTTCACCCTTGGATGCACCGCGAACAAGTCCCGCTATATCAACAAATTCCACTGTAGTTGGTATTAATTTCTGAGGCGGAATGAATTCTGCAATTTTGTATAGTCTCGGATCTGGAACATCCACGATACCAAAATTTGGATTAATAGTACAGAAAGGGTAATTTGCCGCTTCGGCAGGTGCAGCAGTTAATGCTGAAAAAAGAGTAGATTTACCGACATTTGGCAAACCCACAATTCCACAATTTAAAGCCATATTTATTATTTTTATATTATATTTAATTTATAAAAAGATAGTAACGTTTCATTGATTGAAATATTAATCAAATAATCAATTTATAATAAATATTTTTTCATTTCATTTAATTCTTAACAAGTAATATCTGTTTTTTTCGTTATAACATAATTAAAATTGAATTTTATATATAATATTAAGGTTATTATGTTGCGTGATAAATTTTTTGCTGTTATAATTATTTTAACATTTTCAATATTGATGTATAACTGTTCTGAAAATAAGCAGGATAAGCCAATCAATAAATCTTCAAAACTAAGGGTTACATCCACAACGGGAATGATTACTGATGCCCTTAATAATATTGCCGGTGACAAGATTGAACTTGTTGCTACAATATGCGGACCGGGTATTGACCCACACTCATATATACCCACAACAAGAGACATTGTAAATATAAACAGTTCTGATTTGATTATATATAATGGGCTTAATCTTGAGGCAAAAATGGGAGAAATACTAGGTAGTCAGGGGAAAGACAAAGCTTTTGCAATTGGCACAGCAATACCAAAAGATTCACTGATAAATAATTCCGAAAAATCGAATATTCTTGACTACGACCCGCATGTGTGGAATAGCCCAATGCTCTGGATTTATTCACTTAACATGCTTATAGATGTTTTAGTTGAAAAAGACCCGGAAAATGCAGATTTTTACAAAACAAATGGTGAAAAATATATCAATGATATCAAAGAAGCTTATGATTACGCAAAAGCCAAATATAGCGAAATTCCACAAAACAGACGTGTATTAATCAGTGAGCACGATGCATTTCAATATTTTGCCAAAGCTTATGATTTTCAGGTGATGTCAGTACTTGGTATGAATACTGATTCTGAAGCCGGAATAAGAGTTATTCAGCAATTATCAGATTTTGTTGTTGCCAATCAGGTCAAATCTGCATTTATTGAGACAATTATAAATCAAAAAGGTATTCAGGCACTTCAAAATGCAGTTAAAAGCAAAAAATGGGAAATTAAAATAGCTGAAAAACCACTTTATTCAGATGCATTAGGTCAGAATCCACCAACAGATACATTTATTGGAACAATAATTTATAATGCAGATGTTATATACGAAGCATTGAAATAATTATGAGCAATTTAGCCCTCGAAATCAATGACTTAACAGTTGCTTACCGTGAAACTCCTGTTCTTTGGGATATAGACCTCGAAGTCCCTCAGGGAGTACTTATGGCAATAGTTGGTCCTAACGGTGCCGGAAAAAGCACACTTATCAAATCAGTTCTGGGACTTGTAAAAGCAGTTGCAGGTAATGTCAAAATATTTGGGCAAGATTACAAATCTCAGAGGAAAAGAGTAGGATATGTACCTCAGCGAACTTCAGTTGACTGGGACTTTCCAACCACTGTACTTGATGTAGTTATGATGGGAACTTACGGAAAATTAGGCTGGATAAAAAGACCCGGCTTAAATGAAAAAGCCGCTGCTCTTGACGCTTTGCAAAGGGTCGGAATGGAAGAATTGTCAAACAGACAAATCAACGAACTCAGCGGTGGGCAGCAACAAAGGACTTTTTTGGCGAGAGCTTTAGTCCAGAATGCCGATATTTATTTTATGGATGAGCCATTTGCAGGAGTTGATGCCAAAACCGAAAAAGCGATTATACAAATTCTCAAAGAACTTCGCAACAAAGGAAAAACTATAATTGCGGTGCATCACGAGCTTATGACAGTAAAAGACTATTTCGATTATTTAGCATTAATTAATGTAAAAATAATTGCATCAGGCAAGGTTGATGAAATCTTTCAGCCTGAAATTATTCGTGAAACTTATGGAGGTCATTCAAATATTTTAGATAGCAGGATTTTTGGCTAATATGCTTGAAATAATCGAATATATTATAAATGATTATACTTTGCGAAATGTTGCTCTTGGCTCATCAGTTTTAGGAATTGTTGCGGGCGCACTTGGTTCATTTGCATTTTTGAGAAAAGAAAGTCTTATGGGTGATGTTGTAGCACATTCTGCACTGCTCGGCATTACAGGCATTTTCCTGCTGATTTATGCACTTACTGGCATTGGTACAAGATCTGAATCACTTCTGATGTTGGGTGCTGTAATAGCAGGACTTGTAGCGATGGTCTTTGTTGCTAATATCACATCATCTTCCAGAATAAAAAGCGATAGTGCTATGGGCATAATGTTAGCCATATTCTTTGGTGGAGGTATGTTCCTGCTTACAATGATTCAACAAAGCACTATGCCTAACAAAGCAGGACTATCAGGGTATATCTTCGGCTCTGCTGCTACCATTTCACATCAGAATGTTCTGACAATGTCAGTTCTTGGACTCTTCGCCATATTAGTAATGTTGATTTTCTGGAAAGAATTCAAAATTCATACTTTCGATTCAGAATTTGCCCGTACAAATGGTTTTTCTATCAAATTGCTGGATATTCTGATTCTTTCTATGATTGTAATCGCCATTGTTATCGGTCTTCAGGCAGTTGGAGTAATACTGATGGTTGCGATGATTGTAGCACCTGCATCTGCTGCAAGGCAATGGACAAATAAATTGTGGGTTATGGTACTTCTATCGGCATTTATCGGTATGATTTCCGGTTTATCGGGTGCTCTTTCATCAAGCTTGGCAGATAATTTGCCAACAGGACCAATGATTGTACTGGTTGCTACAGCAATTTTTATATTATCAGTATTATTTTCACCCGGAAGAGGAATTCTTTCCGGATTAATCAGAACTTATAAAAAGAAACGAAGAATTGAACTCAGTCTCGTTTTAGCTGATTTATACGCACTTAATCTGAATCATAATCCGGACGAGTCTCCAGGGCATACTGCAAAGGTAATAAATACAATGAATAAAGTCAATTATAACGTAGGGAAATCTTTGCTTTTTTTAGAGAAACAGGGTTTTGTCAGGGCAATTAATGATGATAAATGGATTCTTACCAATGAAGGAAAAATCAGAGCTGAAAAAATTATGACTGAAAGGGGATCGCTGATTGATTGAATTTAATATAATATTAATTTCATCGCTGACTGCTGTAGCTTGCGCAATTGCAGGAGTATTTCTTATACTCAGGCGAATGTCGCTGATGAGTGATGCTATCAGTCATGCAGTTCTTCCCGGTATTATAATTGTTTTCATACTGATTCAGGACAGAACTTCTCCTCTTTTAATTCTTGGAGCCGCTTTAAGTGGACTGGTGTTAGTTTACTTGACAGAGCTTGTTTATAAAACCAAGCTTGTTAAGGAAGATGCCGCCATAGGTCTTGTTTTTCCGGCAATGTTTTCTATAGGTGTGATTCTTATCAGCTTGAATCTTTCAAGTGTTCACTTTCACGAACATTCTGTTTTAGTTGGTGATATAAATCTCTCAGCAATAAACAGATTTGAATTTATGGGTTTTTTAATTCCCAAAAGCGTGCCGGTACTTAGCGGTCTTTTGATTTTAAATATCCTGTTCATTGTCGTATTTTTCAAAGAGTTAAAGCTCACTACTTTTGATGCCGGACTTGCTGCGGCATTTGGATTTAGTCCGGTTCTCATGCACTATTTGTTTATGAGTCTTGTATCAATAACCGCAGTAGGAGCATTCGATACTGCCGGCTCAATTCTTGTAATTGCACTTATGATAGCACCTGCTGCATCTGCTTATTTATTAACAGACAGCTTGAAGTTAATGTTTGTCATCGCCGGGCTGATTGGTGTAATTTCATCAGTGAGCGGTTTTTATTTTTCATACTGGTTAAATTCTACTCCTTCAGGCGGTATTGCTGTAATTACGGGGGTGATATTTCTGCTGTCATATTTGTTTTCACCAAAATATGGTATTGTATTAAAAGCCTTGAAGAGGAGTAAACAAAAAGAGGAATTTTACCGAAAAGTTTTGTTAATTCATTTAGTTAATCATGAGAATACTGATATTTTTGAGTCTGAAAACGAAATATCTGATATTTATAATCATGTTAAATGGGAAAAAGACTTTGCCGATAAAATTGTTAAAACCTGCCTCGAACAAGACTTAATTTTAAATAAAAACGGTTTATTACACGTTACAGAGTCAGGCAGAAAATTTTTGAATGGTGTATAAAAATATTTAATTTAAAATTTTAAATCTCAAAATTATGAATAGTGAAGAATTTAGGAAGTATGGTAGAGAAATAGTTGACTTTATAGCAGATTATTTAGAGAGTAATGAAAAATTTCCTGTTAAATCTCAAGTCAAGCCGGGAGACATTTTCTCACAAATTCCAAATGAGCCACCAAATAATCCTGAACCGTTTGATACCATTTTAAAAGACTTTCAGGATATTATACTTCCCGGGATCACACATTGGCAAAGTCCTAATTTTTATGCTTATTTCAGTTCAAATAACAGTTATGAGTCAATCTTGGGCGATTTAATGTCCTCAGGCTTAGGTGTTCATGCATTTTCATGGGAGACTTCTCCTTCAGCAACAGAACTCGAAGAAGCAATGATGATTTGGCTAAGAAAAGCTATTGGACTTTCTGCAGAATTCACCGGTGTAATCCAGGATACAGCTTCAACTGCAACTCTTTGTTCACTACTTACTGCAAGAGATAAAAGATTACGGGAAAATCCTGCGCTTACTCAATCCGATATCAGTAAATTCAGAATTTATTGCTCTAAGGAGGCACACTCATCAATAGAGCGCGCTGCAATGATCTCCGGAATTGGTTATAATAATTTAATTAGAATTGATGTTGATGAAGCATTTTCATTGAGAATTGACTCACTTGAAAAACAGATTAAATCTGATTTGGCATCAGGTTTAATTCCTTTATGTATAGTTTCTGCTCTTGGCACTACCGGATCTTTGGCAGTTGACCCAATTGGAAATATTTCCGATATTGCAAAAAAATACGGTTTGTGGCATCATATTGATGCTGCGTATTCAGGTAATGCAATGATATTGGATGAATATAAATATTTAGCCGGTGAAGTTAAGAATTGCGATACTTTTGTATTTAATCCTCACAAATGGCTATTTATCAATTTTGATTTCTCAGCTTATTTCGTCAAGGACAAGGCTGCACTAATCAGTACTTTTGAAATTTTACCGGAATATCTCAAAACAAGTCAGGGCTCTCAGGTTAATAATTACCGTGACTGGGGAATTCAACTTGGCAGAAGATTCAGAGCACTTAAGGCATGGTTCGTTCTTCGAGGAATTGGCTTGAATGAATTGAAGTCAAGACTTCGTGAGCATAATCGGCTTGCAAATATAATTTATGAAGAAGTTAAGAAATCTTCTGACTTTGAACTTATGGCGCCTTTATCGTTCAATCTTGTCTGCTTCCGATATAAGCCCGAAGGAATTAATGATGATAATGAACTCAATGTTTTAAATGAAAATATTTTGAACAAAATAAATTCAACAGGTAAAATTTTTCTTACTAAAACAAAATTAGCTGGAAAAACTGCAATACGTATTGTTACAGGAACCTCAAGGGTGAACGAGAATTTTGTACGAGGAGCCTGGGAAATAATTTCTAAAGAAGCAAGAGCTTTCACTTAAAAACAATTAGAAATTGGTATTTGTATAATGATTAATATCAATTTAAGTACTTGCCCAAACTTAATAAATTTGAGCAAGTACTATTTAGAATTTTACTCGTAATTTTCGCAATCGTGCTCTTTACAACCATCCTGTGGATTCAACTCGAAAAGCAGATTCTTTTGAAATTGGTCAATGATGTCATATACATGAAAAAATGTTGTAGAGCGATATACTTTAATTCCTGAAGCAGCTAAATTTCTTAGTGCCTTTGCTCCCATACCGCCTACAATTACTGCAGTAACCTCATGTTCTTTCATTGTGTCAGCCGGGCTGCACATACCTTTTTGATGAAATTCATCATTATTTTTTATTGAGTATAGTTCTTTGCTTGCCAAGTCATAAATCATGAAATATGGCGAACTTCCAAAATGACCATAAGCAACAGAATCAATACCTTCGTCCTTAGCTGTTGGGATACAAATTTTCATCTCAAACCTCAACTATATATTATTAATACAGTGCCTTGTTTGGCACATTATTTATTTGAATTCATATTATTGGATTTACAATCTTCACAGTGATAATCACTAATTTCATGAGATAATTCAATATTACCTCCTCTGATTGTTAATGATTTGTGATTAATTATAAAATCTGCTATTTTTTTTCGTGCTGAATTTAGAATATTACCAAAAGTTTGTCGTGAGACATGCATTTCGTTTGCGGCGTCCTGATGATATTTTTCCTCTAAGTCTGCAAGTCTGATTGCTTCAAGTTCATCCAGCCCCAATGATATTATCTCTAAATCTATCATTTTAATTCCCACTGGCTTAAAGGTAAAACCATGGTGAGGTGCTGATACAATTCGGCTTTTTTCAGGTCTCGGCATTATTTTCTCAAATTTATTGCTAAAATCATTATTGGCATAAGCCATTTATTCAAAAATATTAAAAATATTTCAATTCTGCAAGTTTAAATTGAAAGTTATTATAATAATTTTAAATATTATAAACTTTGATGGCTTTCATTCGTCATTATATTGTGTTAAATTTACAATGTATGTTATTATGAAGAGCTTTTTGACCTTTTTATTATTTATGTTATCAGTAAGTTTCGTAAACTCTCAGGATATATGCAGGGATTTTCGTATTTATAACGGCGAGGAACCACTATATAATTTTGGAATGGATACTACTTTCAATTGGTGGGCAATAACAACTCCGACAACCGACAGACAGAGACTTATTGTCAATGGAGAAGAAAGTCATATATACAATTCAGTTTCTCCACCTGTTTTTTCTTATGATGGTTTGAGCTGGGCAACATTTGCTATTGATCAGGGTGTTACAACTTTACTTATGCGAGATACAGCAATATTTCTATTTGCATCCGAACCGGGTAGTATATTATATTCAAGTATGACAAATCAGCTTGTTTACACATATTTGAAAGGCGACATCGAATATGCAGTAATGCCCGGGAAGACAATTGATATGCTTAATAAATCCGGTCCTCTGGTTATAAATCAAAATGCAACGCGATTTGCATATCCTGTCAAACGGGGCTCTTCATTTTCAATGATGATAAACGGACGCGAGACAACAGTTTTTGACAGAATAATGCCTGTTGGCTTTAACATAGAAAATAAATTCGTGTATGCGGCTTATGGTGGAAATGGTTGGCAGATTTATGAAGATGAAAGAACAGTATCTGAAATTTATCCTGATTTATATGAATTTGCTATTAACAGAGAAGGCACTGTGTATGCATTCACAGTAAGATCATTTAATGGTAGGCATCAAACTTTGACTTTCTCGAGTGAATATTATGAGCCCGTAATAAGCAAGCAGTATGAAATGGTAAATAATCTTGTGCTTCATCCATATTTGGCTCTGACAGGATTTAGTGCTGTTTTTCAAACAATTAGATATGTGGGTTTGAATTCAGCCGAGTATTTTGCAGGTGTACAACCCGGACCACCAAGATTTTCATGGGATGGTGAAGAGCTTTATTTTATGAGTTGTGACCTGGATTGTTTTGTCAATATTAATGGCAGACGATTCAATATGAAAATCAGATTAGAACCCGGAAATATGATAGCTCTGGCTCCAGGAACAAGGACAGTAGCATATTCAACAAGTACATCTCTAATGGTATATTTTCTTGAGACAGGTATGATTCACTCAGGTATGATGGCTGACTATGTGTCTCAGCCACGCTTTAACAGGTTTGATAACAGGTATGAAGCTTTGGGTGTTATCGGCAGCAGATTGTATCTGCTAACATGCGCACCTCCAAAAAAATATTAAAAAAGTCTGAATTTGAATGCTTATCAAAACATTAAATTCAGACAAATTTTTTTTTAAAAATAATTACTAAATTATTTCCTGTTGAAGGTCATCAACAGTAATTTCACCATCAACAGCCTTCTTAATAAGTTGCTCAAAGTGACTCGCCCTTCTGGAATTTATGTTCAAATTACTGAGCATTTTAACTTTGGCTATAAGAAGTTTCTCTTCAATCGGCTTGCTAAGGAAGTCATCAGCGCCTGCATCAATAGATTTCAGCTGATTTGGAACATCATTCAGAGCTGTAACAATTACAACAGGAATATGTGCTGTTTCAGGATTATCTTTCAATCTCTTAACAGTTTCATAACCGTCCATACGCGGCATCATTACATCTAATACAATTGCATCAGGATGCTTCTGCTCTACTTTTTCAAGACAATCAACACCGTCATAAGCTTCTATAGCATCGTATCCGTTTGCTTCAAGATATCTTCTTAATAACTTTGTTGTAATTTTATTGTCATCTACCACAAGTATAAATGGTTTGTACATTATTTTCAATCCTGTATAGAGTGTATTTATAAAATAGTCATAATATAGTTCGCAAATATAATAAAAAATATTATTTTAACAAGATTAAAACTTAAAATAGTTTAATTAAATGTAATATATTATGAATTATTAAACTAATCTAATTATCCCGTTTTACAATTTTTGCCCAAGTATCCTTAAGAGTTACAGTACGATTGAAAACTTTCTTGTCGGATGTTGAATCTTTATCTACTGCAAAATATCCTATCCTTTCGAACTGAAATTTCTCGCCAATTCCGGCATTTTGGAGAGATGGTTCGAGTTTAGCATTTTCAATAACCTTGAGTGAATCAGGATTCAGATAATCGAGAAAAGTTTTGCCTCCTTCAGTATCATTAGGATTTTCTTTGTTAAAAAGCTGCTCATAAATTCTGACTTCCGCATCAATTGCATTACTTGCCGAAACCCAGTGAATCGTTGATTTCACCTTTCTTCCATCTGCCGGATTTCCGCTTTTAGTTTCGGGGAAATAAGTACATCTAAGCTCTGAGATATTGCCTTCAGCATCTTTTAGAAGCTCGTCACAGCGAATGATATATGCATAGCGAAGTCTTACTTCACTTCCGGGTGAAAGTCTGAAAAACTTCTTTGGAGGATCTTCCATGAAGTCGTCATGCTCAATATATAATTCGCGTGTAAATGGTAACTGACGGGAACCCTGAGATTCATCTTCAGGATTGTTTACAGCCGGCATTTGTTCTGTAACGTCTTCAGGAAAATTTGTAATTACAATTTTCAGAGGATTAAGAACTGCCATTACTCTTGGTGCAATTTTATTCAAATGATCACGAATCGAAAATTCGAGCTGACCAAATTCCACAGTACTTTCACTTTTTGCAACACCAATCATATCAGCAAAATTTCTGAGTGATTCAGGGGTGTAACCTCTTCTTCTCAAACCGCTTATAGTTGGCATTCTTGGGTCATCCCAGCCACTGACATACTTCTCCTGAACAAGCTGAAGTAATCTCCTCTTGCTCATCACTGTATAGCTGAGATTAAGCCGTGCAAATTCAATTTGTTGGGGATGATACAAATCAAGCTCATCAAGAAACCAGTCATATAGCGGGCGGTTATTCTCAAACTCAAGTGTGCAGAGTGAGTGCGTAATTTTCTCGATAGAGTCCGATATGCAGTGTGTGAAATCATACATCGGGTAGATGCACCATTTATCACCCGTTCGATGATGATGGGCTCTGCGTATTCTATAAATAACAGGGTCTCGCATGTTAATATTCGGATGTGACATATCAATTTTTGCTCTCAACACCTTCGAACCGTCAGGATATTCACCATTTCTCATTCGTATAAAAATATCAAGATTTTCTTCTATCGGTCTGTCTCTGTAAGGGCTGTTCATACCTGGCTCAGTTAAAGTCCCGCGATGGTCTCTCATCTCTTCAGGTGTAAGTTCGCAAACAAACGCTTTGCCATTTTTAATTAGTTGACAAGCCAAATCAAAAAGTCTCTCGAAATAATCTGATGCATAGTAAAGCCGGTCTTCCCACTCAAAACCAAGCCACCTAACATCTTCCATTATTGATTCGACATATTCAGTATCTTCTTTAACAGGATTTGTATCGTCAAATCTCAGGTTTGTAAGACCACCAAATTCCTGAGCCATTCCAAAATTCAGGCAAATTGATTTTGCGTGTCCTATATGTAAATATCCGTTGGGTTCTGGAGGGAATCTTGTATGAACACGGTTATCCCATTTTCCGGTTCTGTTATCTTCAATTATTATGTTTCTTATGAAATTAGCAGCTGATTTTCTGTCTTTTTCTGCCGGTTTTTCTACTTGAGTTGTATCGTTCTTATCCATTCAGGGATAATCCTCAAAAAGTATGTTAATAAAGAGTATAGAAACGTATTTAAAGTAAAAATATTTATTTTTTTTAAGACATGAGAGTGCAATTGAATTAGTTATATAGTTAATCTGTATTAATCAAATATAAATAATTGTTTTGGCATATTATTTAATAAAATCAAAATTCTTAATATTATTGATATTAATATTGATAGATAATAGTATAATTACTGAGTTTTTATTACTTTTAAAGTTTGTTTAATTCAAATTTTAAAATATTTATATGAAAACGACCATAGTTATATTAATAGCTTATCTTCAACTAATGAACTCTTTGTTATCACAGGATAAGCTCAGCTCTTATCTTGATGACCCTCTCAAGCAGCCTGTTGATATGGTAATTGATGTTGAGCATATTAAGCTTAATCTTGAGATAGACCCATATAAGCAAATCATCAAAGGTAAGCAGGAGATGAAATTCCGAACATTAAGATTTGGTGTGGATTCGCTTGTTTTTTATGCTTCAGAAATGAAGTTTGATAAAGTATCCATTGATGGAGTGAGTGCAGATTTTCTTAATCAGGGCAATGATATTGTTGTATATAATAGTGCCTTTCTTGAACACAATAAAGAATACATTATGACGATCGAGTTTACCGGAAATCCTACTTGGGGATTATATTTTTCAGGTTGGAATGACATAAGCGGTAAGCATCGAAAACAAATATTTGCTCATAGCCCACAAGGCTGGATGCCGTTTATTAATCAAAAGCACGATTTACTTACAACAGAAGTAATTGTCAAATTCGATTCCAAGTATAAAGTCTTTTCCAATGGCGACAGAGTATCAGTCAATGATAATGGCGACGGCACGAGGACCTGGCACTACCTGATGGAAAAACCACATGTGATATATTTAGTATGTCTTGGTATTGGTGATTGGGACTACAAAGAAACTAAATCTTCCGGCGGTACGCCAATGGAATTATGGTATTATCCCGATCTGCCTCATCATTATGAACCTACTTATGCACACTCGGAATATATGATTGATTTTTTTGAAAAGGAAATAGGAATCAAATATCCTTACAGCGTTTATCGGCAGGCACCTATGGTTAACTATATGTACGGGGGTATGGAAACAACCACCGCAACAGTATTTGGAGATTATATGCACATACCTTCAAGAGCATGGTGGATGAGAAATTATGTTAACGTGAATTCCCACGAACTCAACCATCAGTGGTTCGGCAATCTGGTTTCGCATTTAAACAATCGCCATACATGGCTTACAGAAAGCTTTGCTACGCATTATGCTAAAGTATTCGAGCGTGATCTGTATGGTGAGGATTATTATCAGTGGGAGCGGGATAAAGAGCTTGTAAGGACATTTAATGCCGCTAAGGTCAATAATAATCCTGTAGCACATTCTTACGCAGGAACTGACAGGTGGTATCCAAAGGGCTCGCTTGTGCTGGATATGATGCGTGATGTAATGAGTGATTCATTATTTCGCCATGCAATTAAGTATTACACAGAAAATAATTCGTTCAAAGTAGTTGAAACTTACGACCTCAAGAAAGCAATACGTGAATCAACAGGAATATCGCTTGATTGGTTCTTTGACCAATGGATTTTACGTGGTGGTGAGCCACATTTTAAATTATCATATGATTATATGCAAAATTCAGGTGGTGAGAACGAAGTACTGATTTATGTAGATCAAATTCATAAAGTTGATAATCTCATAGGTTACTTTCGGGTGCCTGCGAGCGTTCATGTTTACTACAAAGATGGCTCGGTTGACTCAATAAGGCAATGGATTGACGGGCAACGTTCAGTAATTAAAGTGCCAAATTTTTCGGGAGCTGATATAGATTTTGTTATTTTCGACCCAAATAGAAAGATTATTAAAAAAGTTTCGTTCAATCGCTCTTACAAAGAATCATCAGCTCAAGCTGAAAAAGCAAAAAATATGATTGACCGCTATGATGCATTGCTGGAATTACGTAATTTCCCGATTGATGAAAAGCGAGCATCGCTTCATAAAATTTTTAGTAAAGAAAAATTTCATCTGACTAAAAGTGAAATTATTAGGCAGCTTGCTTATGATGATAAGTCTATTAATCTGATGAAAACTGCTATCAGCGATAATGATGTCTGGGTTCGCAGAGCTGTTTTGGAAAGTCTTACTCTTGTACCTGAGCAATTAAAAAATGATTATGAGAAAATGCTCAAGGATACTTGTTTCATTAATACTGAGCTTGCTCTTAGAAATTTATCGGCATCATTTCCAAATCAGGACTATCTTGAAATAACAAAAGATGAAATTGGATGGAGAGGCAGAAATATCCGTATGGCATGGCTTGAAATTGCATTGAGTAAATCAACTTCAGACACTGAATTATTGAATGAACTCTATGAATATACTACTCAAAGTTATGAATTTGAAACCCGTATAAATGCATTCATAGTACTAAAAAACCTGAGTATCATCAATTCGCAAATAGTAAAAAATGCACTTGATGCATACTTGCACTGGAATTTTAAATTACGTGACGGAGCTTTTGCATATTTGAATTTCGTTTTTCAAACATTAGCCGGCAAGACAATAATTGAAGAAGAAATAGCTATATTAAAGCCTCTACCAAATCAAGTTTCAAGCATAAATTCACTCAAAGAAAGATTGAAAAAGTAAATAAAAAAAGGGCTGTCTGAAGTAATTCATACAGCCTCTTTTAAGTGAGTGTTTAAAACCTGAAAAAATCAGATTTATTAAATCTTAATATTCTTTGTAAAACATACTGCGTTTGTCTTTAATCTTAGCTGTTTCCTTGATATTTTGGAACCATTGAAAGAAAGCGGAGCCCTTTGATTGCTGAGTAAGCTGAAGCATATAGTCATTTAATTCTTCTTTAATTTTCTCTTCAGCAGGGAAGTTCCTGTTTTTAACTTCAACGATATAATAGGCATTCTCACCTTTAAATGGTTCGTTTATCTTATTTTCAGGTAAACTAAATACTTTAGGGCTGAAAACAGCATCGCTACCTACTCCGGGCACTGATGGAGATGGCTTGAACATAGGTAAATCCATAACCTTGTCAGCAAGCTCCGGCATCATTTCAGCAACACTATCCAAAGAGCCGGCAACTGAAACCTGGCTGTAAAGCTGTTGTGATTTTTCTTTTGCCATTTCGAGCAACCTTTTCTTTCCAAGTCGCTGTGAAATTTCAGTTCTTACGTCATCGAGCGGTTTGAAACCTGTTTCTTTGACATCATTAAGAACTGCTACAACAACTCCGTAACGCTCTAATTCGAGGGGTTCGAGGACATCACCTAATTTGAGTTTAAAACTATGGTCAACAATATATCTTGAACCTAAAATAGATTTGCCGGTTTCGAAGAAGGGTGAAAGCTGAGGAGAAAGTCCAAGTCTCGCCACTACTGTATCGAACGGAGTGCCTTCCTGAACTTGCTTTTGGATAGATATCGCATCACGAATGATTTTATTCTTAGATGCAGTGCTCATAAGCGGTGAAAGTCTGATTTCAGAATATTTTAAATCTTCACTTCTTTTATCTTCGATATAAATCAAATGAAAACCGAAATCAGATTTGATTGGACCTAAAATATCCCCAACTTTTCCGGCAAAAGCAGCACTGTCAAAAGCAGGTACCATCATGCCTCTGCCAAAGTATCCAAGATCTCCTCCTTTAGGAGCAGAACCATTGTCTTCTGAGTGTGTTGTAGCTAAAATTGCAAAGGGTTCTTTATCCACTTTTGCCTTTTTGAGAACTTTTAGTGCTTCATTCCTTGCACTATCGGTGTTAATACCTTCACCTGTACGGAAAAGTATATGGCTTGCCTTGACCATTTCATTCTCGCCCATACGTCTGTCATCAACTCTGAAGAAATATGTACCATCAGGTCTTTGGATTGGTCCTGCGATTTTTTTATTTCCCAAAATTGCTAAATATTGATATACATTCGGGTCAATATCCTGAACCATCTTGTATTCATTATTGATACCGCCGTATTTACTTAAATATAAATCAAAAATGCTGTCACGGGAATCATCATCTTCAACACTTTCAAGGTCGTCAAGAATGTTTGTAACTCTTTGTATATATTTAGAGCTGTCATCGCTTGAAGGCAGCATATTAAATGTAACATATTTTAATCTTCTTTGAGCTTTTTGCTTGAAAAGATGCTTGTTTTCATTATAAAATTTTTCAATATCTTCTTTTTTAATTTCCATTGCTTCTTGCGGAACATCTTTTGTAGTAACTGCAATGAATTTAATATCAGCTATACTATTTTCTTCTGTATATTTCAATTTTGCAAATGCAGGCGATATAAATCCTGTTGCAGTTCCGACAGCACTTTGTAATTCGTTGGTAGCAAGATTCTGACGTAAATATTTTTCGATATTCATTAAGTCTTTTCTGAAATTATTAACAGCAGCTTCGCGCTCTTCAATAGGAATCTGAGATGGGTCAGCACCTAGATAATTAACATAGCTCTGAGGGCTTGTAATTAATTCTACATATACATCACGCATAAAATTTCCGGCTGAATCTCTGAACATATTTGCTAGATAATCTGGCGGATTGTCAAGCATTTGCTCTCGAACCTGAGCATCTGAAATTGTTATTCCATATTTATCCATTTGCTGCCGAAGTAGAATCTCGTCAACCATCTGGTCCCAAACTCTTTGTCTGATAGTCTTATCGTCAGTTACATCCTGATTCTGGCGTTTCATGTTTTCGATTTCATCACGAACACGTGTTTCATAATCAACATAGAGAATTTCGTCTCCATTAATCTCTGCCAAAACCTGTGATGTAGGACTTCCCGAAGAACCTCTAAGTCCTTCGATAACAGTTGGGTCACCAATTGTAAAAAATGCTACTAACAGTACTGCAAAAATTCCAAACACATAAGGTGAAACTCTTCTAATCTGTTGCAAAGTTCCCATTCTTTAGAATACTCCTAATATTTGCTTTTAATAATGTTCTTTTTTCAAATGCGAAATAATTCAAGCTACAAAATTAACTGTTTATTTATTAATATGCAATTATTTTTACTAACTATATGATAATTATAAAAATAGAGCTGTTGAAAACTCGATATTTTTTTACATTTTTCACTTTAGTAACAAAAGTAAATAATTTTCATACCGGGATTTTTGTAAAATTATTTTATAACAATTCTTTTTCTGATATATTTTTCATTGCCAATTCGAACTTCTGCGATATAATCGCCGGCTGGCATAACCTTTCCTTCCTGATTTCTACCATTCCAGGTAAGGGTATAACTGCCGGGTGTTTGAAGTCCGTTAAACAAGGTGGCAACAACTACTGACCTGATTGAATATATAACCACTTCGACATTGGTTGAATAGTCAATCGAATACTGAATTTTTGGCGAAACATCCTCCACAAGTCCGAAAAATGAGAGTATTTCCTGCAAATCAAATCTATTCATAAAAGGATCATAAGTCCGTACAAAAGGTACTTCGAAGGCGCTCATCTTCATAATTTCACGGTGAACCATTTCGACAGGTGAAGGATTATAGAACTCCGGCGGTATATTTCTTACATTTTGAAGTGCAATTTGCCAAGGCGTTCCTTCAGCAATTCTCTTTTCGAAATTCCATATATCATCTGTAAAAGTGAGATTATTCATTAATATTACATTGACCGGAAGTTGAAGATTTACAATTCTATAAAATGCACTATCCTGCTCAGGTAAATAAGTTTCCTGTCCACTGGGGAGCTCGCTTTCGGAAAGCTTTTGGTTTAGGGCTGCTTCCTGCATTATTTGCAAGGGGGTTTTGGGTTCTGATTTTTTTAATATTGTACTTGTATTGTTGGAATCCAATCTGCTATATGCTGAAGCTTGGCTTAAAAAAACCGTTAACATTAAAAAAGTAAATATGTAAATTATTTTATGCATAGTTGATTTTTTTTTAAGATATTCATCTGTTAAAATTTAAAAAAACCGATATTAAATAATTAATATCGGTTTTGCAAAGAAAAAATTTTAAAATAAAATACTTTTATCTGTTAAGTAAGTTATCTTTAGCATTATCCGACAATAAATCAAGCATTGTAAATGCAGATGGTTCTGCAGCAGTAGAAGTAGAAGCTGGTGCTTCTTCTTTCTTTTCTTTCCTTTCACGGCGTTTGCCGTCGAATTTGCCCTGCTCTTTAGGTTGAGAATCGGGTTTGTTTTTGAAAGGTGGAACAACAATCATTGATTCTTTTTCAAGGTCTATGCTGTCAATCATAATTTCAACTATGTTTCCTTCAACAGCAGAATCCTTTGGAAGAAATCTCATTTTGCTGTGTGGCATAAATGCATCTATTTCATCATTTATATTTATGATGCAACCTTGAGGTGCAATTTGCTTGATTTTACCGGTAGTTTCTGATTTAACGGGATATTTATCAGAAAATGTACTCCAAGGATTTTCAGTCAAACGTTTGATACTAAGATTCATATTCTGCTTTTCTTCGTTAACTGAAATCACGTAAACATCAATTTCCTGCTTTGGTTGAACCATTTCTTTTGGATGTTTAATTCTCAAAGTCCATGATAGTTCGCTTACTTTTATGAATCCTTCGACACCTTCTTTAACTTCGCAATGAACACCATATTCATATACTCTGGAAACAACAGCTTTAACAATTGAACCGGCTGGAAATTCTTCAGAAATACCTTTCCATGGCGATTCTTCGAATTCTTTAAGACTAAGTCCGATGCGTTTTTGTTTCTTGTTAACTTCGACAATTTTAGCTTTAACAATTTGGCCTTTTGTAAATTTTGTGCTCAAATCATCAACTCTGTGGTATGAAACTCTCGAAATGTGAAGCAAGCCCTCTACACCGTAAACATCAATAAATACTCCAAATGAAGCAATTGATGTTACTGGTCCTTCAATTACATCACCTACTTTGAGTGAATCCCAGAAATTTTCCTCAAGAAT
Organism: Ignavibacteriota bacterium; assembly: GCA_019637995.1. NCBI lineage: Bacteria > Pseudomonadati > Ignavibacteriota > Ignavibacteriota bacterium. The sequence continues at coordinate 112,394 of JAHBUQ010000005.1, read as the reverse complement.
TTGCTTACGACTAACTATAACAGTCAAACGCTTGACATCATCCTTTTGTAATTCATGAATTTTTACTGCAAAAGTTTTTCCGTTTGCTTCCTGTAATGACTGTTCGCTTGGACTTCTTTTCAAATCAAAATGTGAAGCAGGAAGAAACATTGGAAGGTCCTGATATTTAACTCTCAAGCCACCACGAATTCTATCTGTTACAACAACTTCTATAGTTTCACTTCTATCTTTTATTCCAAGCAACTCCTGAAACACAGCTTCAAAACGCTCATTCTGGAGTGCTTTTTCTTTTGCTTTTCTTTCTTTTTCTTCTTGTGTTTCTGCAGTCACCGTTATCTTGGCAGGTGCTTCCTGAACTGGCAATTCCTGAGATGTAGCTTCTGCAACCGGAGCGGGAGCTGCTTCTTTTGCAGGCTCTGCCACAGGAGATTCCATAATTTCTACAGATTCAGCCGGTTTATCATCATTTGGGACATCATCAGCCGTGACGACTTTTTCCGTTGCTTCTGCCGCTTCAGGCGTCTGCTCTGATAATTCAGTTTGGTTTTCAACATTGTCCGAGATTTCTGAAGTCCCGGTTATCTGGTTTTCTACTGATTCCGTTAGCGGAGTCATCTCGTTTTCAGTGATATTTTCTGTCATTCTATGCACCCATAATGATAAAAAACTGCGTATTTCAAAGTATAAAAATACTTTAGAAATATAATTATTTTAAAAATGTATAAATATAGATTACAAAGATAAGTATTTATTGGTAATTATATTTAAAAAAAATTCTGAAATAGCAGTATTTATTGAAAAATAAATGATTTTAAAAAAAATGCAGATATTTAACAATAATTTATGAATTTCAAAGTTTCATAATAATTTGAAATTTACGACGGAAAATTCTGAAAATTTCCGATTATTAAATTTTGGGATATGCTGATTAATTTTGATCAGTTTAATAATTTCGCATTAGTTTTGTTCATTAATAAATTAAATGTTGGTATGAATAACTTATTACTACTTATTCCTGCAGCCGGTTTGCTTGCTCTGGTTTTTACATTTGTTAGAGCGAGATGGGTTGCCGCACAAGACCCCGGTACTGAAAAAATGCAAAATATTGCAAAATTCATTTCAGATGGTGCAAAAGCGTTTCTAAGTGCCGAATATAAAGTCATTTTAATATTTGCTGTTATTATAGCAGTTTTATTAGGAATTCAGGGTGCTACATCAGCAGATTCATCACCCCTAATAGCTGTTTCTTTTCTTATAGGTGCATTAGCTTCAGGCTTAGCCGGAAATATTGGTATGAATGTAGCAACCAAAGCAAATGTTCGCACTACAAACGCTGCAAGAACCGGACTGAATGCAGCACTTATGGTTGCATTCACAGGTGGATCAGTCATGGGAATGGGTGTAGTAGGACTTGGAGTGCTTGGTCTAAGTTCCTTGTTTATAATCTATGCCCTTATGGAAGGAATATTTACAAGCGGTGATGTTAATGCCGTAAATTTAGTGATTTCTGTACTGACCGGTTTTTCTTTCGGTGCATCATTAATAGCACTTTTTGCACGTGTTGGTGGTGGTATTTATACCAAAGCTGCTGACGTTGGAGCTGACCTTGTTGGCAAAGTTGAGGCGGGTATTCCGGAGGATCATCCTCTCAATCCTGCTACAATTGCAGATAACGTGGGTGATAATGTTGGTGATGTTGCAGGTATGGGTGCTGACCTTTTCGAATCTTTTGTTGGCTCGATTCTCGCTACAATGGTACTTGGCGTTGCATTTTTTAATCTACCGGAGTTCCAGAACACTCCTCTCGGAGGTTTTTCTGGCATTCTTTTACCTCTAATTCTTGCCGCATTTGGTATCATAGTTTCAATTTTCGGAACATTTTTCGTCAAAGTAAAAGAAGGCGGTAATCCTCAAACTGCACTTAACACGGGTACTTTCCTTGCATCTATCTTAATGGTAATATTATCATATTTTGTGATTACCTGGATTCTTCCTTATTCTTGGGTATTTGATGACCCCCTTTATGGTGAAACAAAAACTATTACTTCACTTGGTATTTTCCTTGCAACAATAGTTGGATTGGGCGCTGGTGTGGGTATTGGTCTTATTACTGAATATTACACGGGTCTTGGAAAACCTCCTGTAAGAAAAATTGCTGAGCAGTCAGTAACAGGCTCTGCTACGAATATTATAGCCGGTCTTGGTACAGGTATGATAAGCACTGCAGTTCCGATAATTCTTATTTCAATAGCAATTTTAGTTTCATTCCACTTCGCTAACCTTTATGGTATAGCAATTGCAGCTGTTGGTATGCTGGCTACAACAGGTATTCAGCTTGCAGTTGATGCTTACGGACCTATTTCGGATAATGCCGGTGGTATTGCCGAAATGTCAGAACTACCAAAAGAAGTACGTCAGAGAACAGACAAACTTGATGCAGTTGGAAATTCAACAGCCGCTATTGGAAAGGGATTTGCAATTGGCTCAGCCGCTCTTACTGCACTTGCACTTTTCGGTGCATTTATGACATCAGCAGGAATTAAATCAATTGATATATCAAAAGCCAACGTAATGGTTGGATTGTTCATAGGTGGTGTTTTACCATTTGTGTTCTCTGCAATGGCAATGGGTGCTGTTGGTCGTGCTGCCCGTTCTATGATACAGGAAGTGCGTCGTCAGTTCCTTGAAATTCCAAAATTAAAAGCCGCTCTCGATATTATGCGGAAAAACGATGGTAAAGAAATGACTGTTTGGTCAAAAGAAGATTTAGACGTTTATCATCAAGCTGAAGGGGCTGCTGAATACGCTAAATGCGTTGAAATTTCAACAAAAGCATCAATAAAAGAAATGATGTTACCAGGTCTTCTTGCTGTTCTAAGCCCTGTAGTTATCGGCTTTACATTTGGTGCTGAGACACTCGCAGGCATGCTCGCAGGTGTTACTGTTGTCGGCGTTTTGATGGCAATTTTCCAATCAAATGCAGGTGGCGCATGGGATAACGCTAAGAAAATGTTTGAAGAAGGCGTGAATATTGAAGGTGTTATGCACTACAAAGGCTCAGAAGCACACAAGGCTGCTGTTACAGGAGATACAGTAGGTGACCCGTTCAAAGACACTTCAGGACCATCTATTAATATATTAATCAAACTTATGAGCATAATTGCTCTGGTACTGGCAACTTCGTTGTAATACAGATTATTAGTAGCTTTTATAAGGTGGACTCCAATTTGAAAATGGAGTCCATTTTTTTAAATTTCAACTGATTACAGACAAAGAGAAACAAAAGTAATTGATTTTTAAAGTTTATATATTAGAAATTTGTTTAAAAATACTTGTTGTTACTTGAATTGAATTTTGAATTTTATGGATTAATTATCATGTAAATAGAATTGTTTATTTAGTATATTTGTAAGCGTGGCTTACTTTCGTTCTGTCTTGAAAATCGCAAATTTTAGTCAGTAGAACGGCAGGAAGGCACGCTCCGGAAACGGGGCGATATTAATTTTGTCAGTAGCATCATTTACTTATTTTCCCATCATTTTCTCTGCATACATAAAATAATTCAAAGCAAGTAATATTTTTCAATAATTATTTTTTTATTTAAAAATTTGGAATTATTTTGCAGGTTGAAAATTGAACAATTTAGAAATGAATAATTTTCACAATAAAATGAAGTTTTCAAAGCATTATAATGAATATTCATCCAAGTTAAGAGACTATCTTAGTTTGGAATTATGTGAATTCGCCGTGAATAATTATGTAAAACGTGAAGTACAGGATGATGGAAGAGTAAGATATTGGGCATATATAGAAAAATATAACAAGTACTTGCGTGTCATATTAGAAAAAGATAACGAAACAATTTTAACGGCATTTTTTGACAGAGACTTCGAAAAGAAAGGAAAATAAAATTATGAAATTGAAATATTTGGAAGATACTGATACTTTTTATATGATATTAAGTGATAAATCAAGCATTGAATCTGCTGAAATATCCGATGGGCTCATTGCCGATTTTGATATACAAGGCAATTTAGTCGGTTTTGAAATTTTATCTGCAAAAAGCAAAATTGATTTTAATGATTTATTCCTTGAATCTCTTCCTTTAACAAGTATAAGATTTGCAAACGAAGAGATTGATGTATAATACTAATTGAATTAATTCGCATAAGGTTAATTACAAAACCTTTTGAAAAGGAAGTTGTTAGTGTAAGTTAGAAAAAAAAATGTTTTAAAATATTTGTATGCGTGGCTTATTACGTTTTTTTGATAAAATCATTATATGTATAAGAAGATATGAAAGAATCCTTTAGAAATAGAGCATTGGAAAATATTAGAGCCGCGGAAGTCTTGTTTGAGCAAGAATTTTTCAATGCATCTGCAAATAGGGCTTATTATGCCGCTTTCCATGCGGCTATCTCAGCAATATTATCTATTGGTATTGAACCAAAGATAGAGCATAAACCTGTTCATTCGATATTTACTGAAAATTATTTCAATAGATGAAAAATTATATCGTCTAAATTCAAAGGATATTTAGGAGAATTGCAAAGGAAAAGGAATATTGCGGATTACAAATCAGGGGTTGGTAAAAAAGAAGCAAAGGAACAATTAAATAATGCAAAAGAAATTGTTGAAATAATCTTAGAGGTAATATAATGAGGCTAAATCTAAAGCAAGAACAACTTATAGAAGAATTATTTGCAAAAGTTAAAGCAGTATATCCTGAAATTGTTTTTAAGAATTTGGGAGTATCACCTGATGATCCTGAGCATATTTGGATTAATATAATAGCAGATATGGATGAAGACCGTGAAATTGAAATGACTCATTTTTGTTCTGAACTTGAAATTGATATTTTAATGGATTACGGTTATTCAATTTCAATAATGCCCGAAAATCCACAAAAGGTTTATGCTTAAATTGAGGTTATACTTTAAATAATTAATATTACAATGGCTTAGAGCAATTTGTTCGAAATAGTTGCTTGATATTTTGTAATAATAATACTAATATTGAGGTTGATATTTCTAAATGCTTTAATTATATTAAAAAAGTAAATAATAGAAAAGTAATAATAAAATTATTACTATTACTTTTATTAATTCAATATCCCGCTTAATCAAGTGATTTACTATTCATTTTCAAAAGTAATTTTTTTGCTGAATATAATATTGATAATAACATCAATTCTGAAAGTACTATTTACTCTTTTGATATCGGATTTTCGGGACATAGAAAAGTATTGTCACAGAATAACATTGCATTTTTTAGGAATGTTGACGTACTCAGATTAGGATTAAATCATGGCAATAATGTTAATTCATTTAATTTTAATTTAATTCAATTTGAGGAGTCATTTTTTGAGACAACCCGTAAAGAATACTCATATTTTCATAATTCTTACATATTTTATTCCTTTTATGATTTAATAAATTTGAGAAGAGATGTGCTGTATGACAAGAATTATCAATGGTTTAAAATAGGCTTTGGTTATGGTAAGGATTTAATCAGAAATTTCGAAAATATATTAATTTTTGGATTATATTTTAAAACAGGTTATAGCACTTTGGAATTTAACAATTCAAATATTCCTGCAAACCTAAATATGAATACTGCATTTAATGGTTTAGACTTTGAAATTGGACCAAACATTAGATATCAAACAAGAAATCTGAAGATTAAGCTAAATTCAAACTACAGAACATTATTTTTTTCACAAGGATATAATGCATTAGAAAACAGTATTGAGATAGACTATTCTTTTTTTAAGGAAAGGTTTATGCTATATCCTGTAAGTGCAAAAGACATGAACGGTACAGCAGCTATTCCTGAGTATATTGACATGTTAACATTTACTCTTTTTGGTAATTATAATCATTATTATCTCAATGATCATTTTTTTGATTTTTCAAGGATTGGATTAAAAATTAGAGTTTTCGCTGGATTATTCTTTTGAATCTTATACAGATAATCAGTAGCTTAGTGTTATTATTTTTGTAATTCAAAGTTGAATTAGTACAGAATCTAAAGATTTTGTTCGCGGATTGTTTGAAATGTATGGTATTGGCATATCACCTGTGCCGTATAATTTTATAAAATTGGAGTAAATTATTCAAGTGTTTTACAGCAAATGAATTCTTTATTACATCCGGTCATCAAAGCCCTTAAATTACCCGCTAAGTGCTTTAATTGTAGGTGGGTGTTTGATCTTTAACAATTTCTGATTCTCCGAAAGGTTATACTTTCAAGATTATAAGTAATGAACAGCAATCACCTGAAAAAGGACTATGCCGATACCGAACTAATCAATAGAAATTTGAGCTGATATTTCATCAGTCAGCTTTGCAATTTCATTTTCAGAATCAATTTTATAAACTATTGAATTATGAAATTGATATAATTCAATTATTTTATCCAGTACACTTAACCTCAAACTCAGAACAAGAACCTTTACATTTGATTTCAGTAATCTTCTTAGTAATTCAGACCAGCCCTGATTGTCTGCTTCAAGAATTCCGACTTCATCAAGAAAAAATGTCTCAGGGAAATTATCACCTGTAAATGACTCGCCTAATGAAAACGCCTGAGCACTGAAACCATATTTGAATGTGGAAGTTTTAGCAACAAGTCCGCTATGACAAAGTAATTCAGTTTTTTTATCCGATAATCTGACAGATTCAAAGCCCGTTTTCTCCCCTTTGAAATCAAAAACTGCTCGTGATATTATTCCATCGAAATTCAAATTCGATTGCTCTGCACGCGAAATCAAAGAGCCGACAAGCGTAGTCTTGCCGGCTGATTTATTACCTGTTATGATTATTATTCTCATCTTACGTTTAGACGAACACCTGCCTGAAAGCTGAAGCCCTGTTGCGGAAGCCCCCACTCTGTATAGTAAAACTGATTAAGTAAATTATTAAAAACAAAATAAAATGAATGGTATTTGAAATTTCTGTCAAGCGAGAGATTAAGCAGAATATAATCATCTAGCTTTTCGATTTTACGTGTATCAGGATTATTTGTATATTGCTCCAGATAATACAGTCCATCAAGATATATGTTGTAATATTTAAATATACTTACAGAGCCGGAAAATATTAAAGTGTGCATTGGTCTGTTTACCATAGTTTTGGCTTCGGCATTATCACTTAGATTTTCAGCACTCAAATAGCTATATCCGAGAGATAAAAAATAATTTTCTTTACGGTAATCAGTTTTAATTTCTGCACCAGTGAATACTGCTTTTCCAAAATTCTGGAATTGGCGGAAATTATCTGGTAGAAAAACTACTTCGATTAAGTTGGAAACATTATTATGATAAATACTTCCGGAAAATGATATATCCTGAATCTTCTCGGGATAATATGTAAATCCCAACTCGACATTCTGCCCTGTTTCGGCTTTTAAGTTCGGATTTTGAAGAGCTGTACCCGAAATTTCGGAGTAGAATTCTTTTTGAGTCGGGAAGCGGCTTTTCATCGAAATATTAGCAAAAATGTTGATTTCATCAAAGCGGTATGATGTCCCCAAGTGATAGTTTAGGTTATTTGCATTTTCACGTAATTCATTACCATTTGCATTATGAGGCACGAGCATATCATAGCTCAAACCGGCAAGTGCAGTGAATTTATCATAACTGAAATTCTGCTCTGCTGCGAGTGTCATCATACTTGTTTCGTATTCTGTCCAGTCCAGTCCGGTATTTGCCTGCGCCCTGTGATTATCAAGCTGATAATTTATTGATAATTTTGTCAAATCTGCAAGTCCTGTATTGATTTCAGTAATTAAATTTCCGCCGAATTTATAGTCATCATAAATTGAGCTAAACGAACTGCGTGCATTCTGCGAGGAAAATGTACTGTCATCAAAAGATTTTAACAGATTATAACTCTTTTCATAATAAACATTTCCACGTACAGTGAATGCCTCACTTAGCTTATAATAATGAGTGAAATTCACAATATCACGGTTAATTTCAGGCATCTGCCAGTAGCGTGGTCTGGTAGTAAGCTGATTTACAGGAATTTGCTTATCAGCCCTGCCCAAAAGATATGAAAGTGAAAAAATAGAATTATCAGATGCGACAAATCCTACTTTTGCGTAGGTATTCAGCATATTACTTTTACTATTTGGCACAACTTGTGTTGAGAACATATCATCAGGATCAGCGCAACGGAAATTATTATTGGATATATAATTTGCATTTACCTGAAATGAAAATTTCGATAAATTATAATCAAATCCCAATTGATAAGAATCGCTAATTTCACCAACCTGAACATTTCCATAAACCGAATTTGATTTATATATATTATCAGTTACAATGTTAATCGTTCCGCCAATGCTGTTAGAGCCATAATACATAGAAGGCATATTTCGGGAAATATTGATTTTAGAAACATTACTTAGAGAGAAAATGCTCAAATCCAAAGCCCCATCATAAGGACTGCTGATTGGAACACCATCGAAAAAAATACCAATCTGCCTCTGGTCATAGCCCCTAAGTCGTATAAAAGCTTCATTTCGGGTATTCTTCTGGAAAATTATACCTTGCGAAAATTGCAGAACATTGTCAACTGTCAGAAATCTATCAGCAGTAATTTCACTGATTGATATTTCACTTATGCGGCTTGTAAGATTCAGCGGCTCGTCAGCTGGCAAAACAACAAGCTCGCCTGTGTAAAAAACTTTTACGCTGTCTTTTGAAAAAGCAGTATTTAAATTTAAGCAAAAAAGCATTATAATTAAAGCGAGTAGAGTTTTAGTCATTACCTTGCTCCTTGGATTTTTGATTAGGATTAATTAATAGTTCAGCTAAATTCCTTGAAATCAAGTCAATAAAGCTTTCTTTTTTTCCTGATTTTAATTCCTTATAAACATTTTTTGCCCGACCTTTTATGACTGGTACAAGAGCGTCAACTTCAGTTTTAATCTCTTCGTAATTATCAATACCAACTTTTCTCCATAGAATATTTATATCGTTATTTCGATTGGCATTATTCAATAATGATAGTGCTGTCAAAATCATAATTGCCCGCATTACCATACTTATACTTGATTTCATCAAATCAAGATTATAATTAATTGCACCAAATATTTTCAAACTATTTTCAGACTCAGTCATAGGATAAAAAACTATTGTCAATAATAGAAATACCCACAAAAAATAGCTGTTTAAACGTTTGAAAGCAAAAGGACTTGATATTGTAAGGAAAATTATATAGAAGCTGAATAAAAAAAGATTATAATTGAATGGCAGAATAAAAGTACAAACAATCAATATTAGCGGAATAATAAACGCCTTTTTGTACATTTGATTGATTATTCGATATTTTGCGGCTAATTTATCCATTTTGCAACTGTTCGATATGCTTCAAAGTGCGTTTGGAAAATCTGTATCCTGTCAAACCGACGATGCCGCCCACAAAAATATGAAGAATACCATAAATGCTCAATACTACAATAGCTATACTGAAATCATGAGATTCAATATTACTGAAAAGAGTAGAAAAAGTTTTGTCATAGAAAGTGATAATATCAACGCCGAAGAAAAACAGTTGAGCTGCAAGTGAGTGCAGAAATGTATAGAGCAGGACAGCACTCCCTGCAACAATACTGCTAAATGGTGTAATTCTTAAAAACAAAAAAATAAGTTCAGCAACAAAACTTTCTAATAAAATTGCCGCTATAGGATTGATTAAAAATGCGCCCGTTGTAGCTGTTTTCAGCGTTGCACAGATGATGCCTATAACAATTAAAGACCCCTTGTATTGAATTATTCCTTTTGCTGTAACCAAAATTATAGCGGCAATAAATGATAGTAAGAATCCCCGAAAAGGTATTTTTGCCAAATGAAGTGCATTGCCGGCTGTAATCTCAATTATTCCCCATACCACTCCAAAAACAGCGGAGCGGTAAATATCGGTTTTGCTAAGATTATTTTCAACAAATTTCATAAAAAAAACCTTTCCTAAATATAATTTGGAAAAGGCTTTAAAGATTGCCATATTAACGTTATATTCAATAACGTAATAGAGATGTTTTTTTAACATCTTTCCTTAATTGCCTTCTCCTTTCCAATTCAATACACATTCGGGAGGCGGAGCCGTTTCCAGCTCAACCCATCGGCAATATTACCCTTGAAACAACTTTAGGCAATATTGCTCGGAGAAGCAACGCAAAATTAAGTATAATTATAATTATAAAAAAGTGAAATAATTATTTTGTATCATATTTGTTGTTTTTGCTCAAATTCAAAAATAAAACACATAGTTATTACAAATATTATAGTGTTCCGTAAAATTTCTGTTAAACAAACATTTCAGCGTAAGAATTTGATAACAAAAAATAAAAGCAAATAATTTTAAAATATTTCCTTTTTTTGTAGTAAATTAAGAAAAAAATCATTAGATTGCATATATAATAAACTGCAATTTATAACAAAGATTTTTGAGGTTTGTAATGAAAATCAGTCGTGAAGATGCCCTTGAGTATCACAGCATGGGGCGAAAAGGCAAAATTGAAGTTATTCCTACAAAACCGACCGCAACACAAAGAGACTTATCACTTGCATATTCTCCCGGAGTTGCTGAGCCCTGCAGGGAAATTTTCGAAAATCCTGAGAATGTTTTCAAATATACAGCAAAAGGTAATCTTGTAGCTGTTGTATCAAATGGTACAGCCGTTCTCGGTCTTGGCGATCTCGGTGCATTAGGCGGAAAACCTGTAATGGAGGGTAAAGGACTATTATTCAAAATTTTTGCAGACATTGATGTTTTCGATATTGAAATAGAATCCAAGAGTATTGATGAAATAATTCGCACAGTCGAGTTAATTTCACCTACTTTTGGTGGAATCAATCTTGAAGACATCAAGGGACCTGAATGCTTTGAGATTGAAGAAGCACTAAAGAAAAAGTTGGATATTCCCGTATTTCATGATGATCAGCACGGTACAGCAATAATAAGCGGAGCCGCACTGCTGAATGCCTGCGAAATAACAGGGAAGAAAATTGATGAAGTCAAAGTAGTTGTCAATGGTGCCGGAGCTTCGGGTATTGCTTGTGCTAAATTCCATATAAGCCTCGGGGTAAATCGTAATAATGTTCTGATGTGCGATTCAAAAGGAGTAATTTATAAAGGCAGGACAGCTGGAATGAATCATTACAAAGAAGAATTTGCTGTTGAAACCGATTGTCGAACACTTGAAGATGCTATGAGAGGAGCCGATGTGTTTATAGGTCTTTCTCAGGCTGATTGCGTTACTCCCGAAATGCTTAAAAGTATGAATAATGACCCTGTAGTATTTGCAATGGCAAACCCTGACCCTGAAATTAGATATGATATTGCTGTTGCAACTCGAAATGATGTGATTATGGCAACAGGACGCTCAGATTATCCTAATCAAGTAAACAATGTACTTGGTTTTCCATTTATTTTCAGGGGTGCTTTGGATGTACATGCAACTGCAATTAATGAAGAAATGAAGAAAGCAGCCGCTTATGCATTAGCTGATTTGGCAAAAGAAGAAGTACCTGAAAGCGTGATGCGTATTTATAACGTAGATAAAATGAGCTTCGGAAGGGAGTACATCATTCCTAAGCCTTTCGACCCGAGAGTTTTGACTCGTGTAGCTCCTGCCGTAGCTAAAGCTGCTATGGATAGTGGTGTTGCACGTACTCAAATTGATGATTTTGACAAATATCGCTCAGAGCTTGATATAAGAATGGGCAGAGCTTATGAATTTATGTACAGAGTATATCAAAAAGCGAAGAAAAGTCCTAAAAAAATTGTTCTTCCTGAAGGCGATAATCCAAAAATAATAAAAGCTGCTACTCTTGCAAAAGAGATGAATATTGCTCAGCCAATACTACTTGGTGATTTTAATATGATTAAATCTGTTGCTGATAAGCACGCTTACGATATTTCAAATATTGAAATTATTGACCCTAAAACTTATAGCAATACTGATAAATATGTTCATGATTTTTATATTTTAAGACAAAGAAAAGGTTTTATAAAAACCGAATCTGAAACTAAAATTCTCGGCAGCAGAAATTATTTCGGCTCTATGATGGTTCGTTCCGGTGATGCTGATGGTATGGTTACAGGTGTTACTCAACATTATCCTGATGCTCTGCGCCCATCACTTGAAGTAGTAGGAAGAAGCTCTGAGTACAAAGTTGTTTCAGGATTATATCTTGTTAAAAGTAAAAACAAAATGTTTTTCCTAGCTGATACTACGGTAAATATAGACCCAACAGGTGAGGAACTTGCAGATATTACACTTCAAACAGCTAAATTTGCTAATTATTTTGATATCGAACCAAAAGTAGCATTACTATCTTATAGTAATTTTGGTTCAGCAAAAGGTGAAATACCGGACAAACTTCGCCAGGCATTAAAAATAATTAAAGAAAAATCACCTGAACTGATGGTTGATGGAGAAATGCAGGCAGATACAGCTGTAGTGCCGGAAATCATAGAGCGCACATTTCCTTTCAGCAACTTGAAGGGAGGTGCAAATGTTCTTATTTTCCCAAATCTAAGTTCAGGTAATATCGCTTACAAATTGCTCAACAGAGTTGGTGGATCCGGAGTTGTTGGACCAATACTACTTGGCATGAATAAGCCAATTAACATACTTCAACGCGATGATGAAGTTGACCAAATTATAGATATGATAGCTATTACAGCAATGGAAGCACAAAAGTATTAATATATTATGTCATTATCAAATTGATAATAAGTAAAATGTCCGGCACTTAATAAATGTCGGACATTTTTAAATTTTTGAGATTATGCATAAGCAATTTACTTTGCAACTATTATAATCTCAGTTCTTCTGTTTAGTCTACGACCAAATTCATTATTATTCGAAGCCAAAGGCTTTCTCTTTCCGAAACCAGTTGTGGATACACGTCTTGCTTCAATTCCATACTTTACCAGATATGCCTTGACACTTTCCGCCCGTCGTATTGAAAGAGCATCATTAACCTCATGCGAACCAATTGCGTCAGTATGACCTTCAATCATAATTTCGATATTTGGTTTAGCCTGCATAAAGTCTGCTAAGATATCAAGCTCTCTGACAGCGCCGGGAAGATTAGCACTTGCAGTCTGGAAAAGTAAATTCTCAATAATAAGTTTTCTTCCAAGTTCAACTATGGGAATAGTCTTTTTAACAAGTTGACGTTTTTCAGTAGAAAACAAAGCAATTTCTATGGAATCAGGTACAGTTTCCTCATCAGATTTATAGATTAAATTGAAAAGGTTTGTTAGTTGATTTGAAAAATTATCCAAAATAGTTGAAAATGGATAATCTATATCATAGAAAGTACCCCGGGTTTTACTTGCCATCAATTTATAACTTGTCAGTTTTGGTGGCACTATAGAAAAAAGCCTTAAATCATGCTGTTGCATCAATTCGATTGATGATTCAGTAGTCTGGTCGGTAACGCCATGACCATCCTCACCCTTTTGGTGATAAGGTGCATCTGTGATAAGAACAGCAACTCTATTGGCTTCCTTGCGCCATTTAATCTGCTTGCATGCTGCTTCAATAGCTTCAAGAGCATTCTCTTTTTCGTCGCCACCACCTTTAGCCCTAACGGGATTAATCCATGCAAGAAAATCAAGTACATTTGCAGTCGGATTGTATACTTTTTCAATATCATCAGTAAATAATATCAAACCTATTCTATAATCAATGCCTCGTTTCATCAAACTTTGAGTAAAATTTGAAATATTTGATTTAACTGAGTTAATCTGAGGCTGCATAGAGCCGGTAATATCTATCAGAAATACGAAGTCAACAGGAACATTTTCGGCTGCAGGTATTTTTTCAACACTTAAAACTTTCTTTTCTATACCATTTTCAAATACAAATAAATTATCTGAATTTAAAGAATCAAGTGGATTGCCGAGTTTATTATAGGCTTCTATCATAATCTTAATCATTGGAAAATTAGATATATCAACACTGCGAACAGTAATTTCTATTTCCCTTTTTGAAGACTCTACTTTTGCATCCTTTAGAATATCTTTCGCCTTTTGAAGAGTATCCAACTGATTGGAATTTAATAATTCGTCTTGAGAAAATGCAATGTTAACAGTTTGGAGTAAAACCGTCAGTATAATCCCAAAACTTAACATTAATTTCAACATTTATATTTTATCCTCTTTATTTCTAAAAAAAGTAATCTTTCTGATTACCAAAATTAGAAAAAATCCCCTTGAACAAATCATATTGCCGAGGGGATTTTTAATTCATTCACATTAATTAAATAGTAAGTCGAATTACCGGTGAAATCATAAAGAAATTCTTTATTTCGTAAGGTCTTGCATCTCTGAGAGGTGTAGAGTATTTACCTTCAAGATATAACCAGTTGCCAAATAACGGAAGATAAAGTCTTCCAAGGAAAATCTGATTTGATATCTGAACACTCGCACCAAACGGAAACGCTGCCTGACTGCGGTAGTCAACTTTGAAATATAACCATTCAGTAAATTCTTCAGGTTTGTACATTTTAAGACCACGTACACCAGATGTAGTGATATTAGTAATATCACCTGTTTCGGTCGGTTCCTGGTAACCTGCTGCTTCAACAACTTCACTATAGCTTATACCAAGGTCAAATCTGAAATAATTTTCAGGGTTTTTCTTGTCAAGCCACAAATGGTAGAAACCTGTAATCTGACCGGTTGACCTAAGAATAGGAGCAACAAAATCAATTGGATAATTTCTAGGGTCATTCGGGTCGAACTCAATTCTTTCAGATGGAATTATCCTTCCATAAGTATTGATATCAATAGTCTCGGTTGTAAGAGATTGCAAAGGCAATTCCAGATTTAATGAAAGTCCTGCTTCCGGATGGAACCATGCATGCACATCAGTACCGAAAATAATCTTTCCACCGGGACCGGTATTCAGAACTCTTTCAGGTATCCAACTGAGTAACGTATTTTCATTCGATAAACCGGTCTGAATTCTGTAACCGCCACCTAAATAAGCATTAATCAAGTAAGGAATACCTTTTCTTGTATTAGGGTCCTGATTGATATATAGTGGCCTTTGGAGGAGAATCTTAGATTCACCTGCTGTCCAGAAAGGCAGACCAACCTGATCTGTACCCATAATCGAGCGAATCCAGAAACCTGTTTCACCAACTTTCAAGTTCTGCTCAAAGAGTGACAAGGAGAAAGAGTGGTCAACATTAGTCGGACGCTCAATATAGCTTACAATGATATCAGCTTGTGACGGTGTAACAGGGATCTCGCGTGGCACTTCACTAAAGCAGTAATCCCTTTTTATGCGGTTATCAGGATGCTGAAATCCCTTGTCCAGACCTTGATACTGCAATTCGCCTGAAAGAAAACCTATTAAAAGTGAACTCATGGTTGATTGAATTTCAACTGAATTCATACTTTCCCTACCGCATTTCAACATCAAAATTTCAAAGGGATCTGCAGGGTATTCTTTTGGTGCTGCCAAAACTTCAATATCCTCACGGCTCAAATTGCTCTTAGGATAACCTTTGTAAACAAAGGCGGCATAAATTTGAGTCATTAAGTCGGGCTCACAAATTTTCCAACGTGGGAAATATGATACAATTTCCGGGTCTATTGTTGTTAATGAATCAATGATTCCCTCTCGGTCAATCACTTGTGATTTCAGGTTCGGAGTATAAACACCGAGATAAACAATAGCTAAAACAATTATAATTAAATATTTCTTCATAACTTATCTTTTTAATATTTTCAACTTCACAAATTAAATAAATTAGAAATTAACGATAAATCTTGCCATAGGAATAAACACACTGTTATTTTCCCAAGCTCTCGGTTGATTAGCAAATGCTTTGAAATATCCTTTTGCATCTAATCTTAGCGCAAGTGTATTTTCGATTAATGGAACCTGAAGCCAAATATTAGCAAAAAGTCCTTCATCGAAATACTGGGCTGTAACACCAAACGGCGTAGCTACATTTCTTGCCATAAAGTCAATTCTGCCAGAAATTCCGCCCACAGTTTCATCGCTTAGTCTTTCGTATTTGATTGTGTTTCTTCTGGTGTCAGGATCTTCCACATTATTATTGTACCAGCGTTCAACACCATAAACTGTACCGCCGAGACCAAAACGCAGAAGATAGTTATCATCTATAGCAACTCCAAAAGTATAGTGAAGTTGAGCATTATATCTTATTAAGTGGTCATTATCCTGGAAGTCTGTAAGATATGAGTCAGGATTAAGATTACGTTTTACAGGACCTTCAACTGCATCACCAAGTATGTATGCAAAATTTGCATTGAATACACCACTCTTTGGAATAACAGCAATCGGAAAATCTGCTTCGCCTGCTATACCGACGCCTGCATGAGTCAACTTTCTGTCAATATTGTAAACATCTTCCGAAAGTGATGACCATCCGTTAGTTGGAAGTACCAAACCAAGTTTGACGCCCTGCCATACAGCACTTAAAGTTAGTCTTTCACTCCAGAATGATGGGTAGTTGATTGCTTCAGCACCATATTTCAGTTCAAGACCATAAAGCGGCAGACCCATGTTGGTTGTACGGTCTAATGTATCGGCAAAACCATCACTGTAAACAAGCTGAGGATAATCATATCTTCTCCAGCTGATTAAATCAGGACTTACAATGACTTCATTAAATTTGTCTTTGATATCCATAGACTGACCTTCTGAAATTCTCTTGAAGAGTTGAATATCAAAAGCGCTTACAGTTCCTTCTTTGTTGAGGATTGATTTAGTTACACCGGCTTTTGGTGTGTACCACTCAATCAATGTACCAAAACCTTGTGCTTCTAAGGTTCTGTCTTCAACCTGACCCTGCATAAATGCATTCGTAAGCAAATCATACATATTATCAGATCTGTATTCTACAGGGTTTAGAGCAAACTCTTTGAGTTCAGGATATGTATAAATATTCTTTGGACTTGAATTATCCAATTGCTTTTTCATTGTTGCTGCGTCTTCATAATCAACTATCATAGCGATAAGGTTATGAGGCATAATTGCATCGGGTGCCTTACGTGTTGTAACAACATATACATTTCTTACTCTTCTGGTGTCTCCAATTTTAGGAGCATAAAAATTGTAAATGTCTTCAACATTTGTAGGTATTGCTATACCACGTGATGCCAAAGTTCTCTGAACAGTTATCAAAGGGTCACCAGCTTGAGCACCTCTTTGTATAAGCTGAAGAGTAGCCGCATCAACACCCTGAGTTGCTGATGCATCAACTGCTGCGGCTTCACCACCCATTTCTGCTGCATCTTTTTCTCTTATAAGTTTTGATACGTCCCTAATATCTTTCAGTTTATAAACAGAAACCATTGAAAAACGGTAGTTTTTATAACTGTAAAGAATGCTTTCAAGTTTAAGTCTGAATGACTCATCACCCTGAGATTGTAATCCGGCAGGCAATATTACACTTAAAAGAGTCAAACATAAAACTAACTTTGATATTTTATTTATCATTTTATAGCCCTTAATTAAGATATAACTTAACTTTTTCTCTCAAAATTTTACAAATTTATTTAACTATTTATTATCTGCCTTGTCTTCTTGGTCCGCCACGATCCGGCTCGTATTCAATCGGAATAGAAAGAACTGAGCGACTCACATCTGAGCGAACACCATTTACAGGATTGACTGCTGAACCAACAATCGGAATCGAAACTGTACCGCGAATTTTACTTTGTCCCGGTTCTAATTTACCCTGCATTTCAAACTCAAGGGTATAACCGGACTCGGCATCGCCTTCGAGAATTGCTTCTGTCGAGAAATCGTAATTAGTTAAACCGTCAAGTTTTTCGGGTTGTCCCTGAATGCTCAAATTAATTGTCGCATCTCTGCCTTCAATTCCGGTAAGTGGTTTACCAACTGATATACCGGTAGCTAAGACTTTGAATTTAGCAGAAGTGCCGCTGAATGAATAGCGTACCTGATTAGTTCTGATTATCGGTTCTTCCTGCTTAATTTTCGTACTTAAAGCAAAAAGTTCAACTTCGTTATTAGTATATGGTTGATTCCAAACGATTCTAACATTAAGCTGTTTTGATTCAGGAGTAAATGTAATTCCATTTTGACTTGTAACAGCAAGACCTTGAATAGGTGCTCTTTGGTTGTCATTATCTGTTGTTACATAAATTCTGAATTCATTCGGCTTAATCTTACCACCTGATGAAGGCTCAGCAGAGAATGAAAGCGGGTAACCATAGTATGCATAAAGAGGAACATTACTCTTTACAGTATTTTCACTTTGCTCAGTAAGAGATGATTTAAATACTTCAAGCACATTTGTTGTAGGTGTGCTTGCTCTTCCTGATAGTCGGTGAGTAACGGAATATTCATATTTGCCAACTGGCAGAACTTTGTCAACTGAAGCACGATACATACGCATTTCATTGGCAACCGGTTTAGCAAAATTTAATCCTGCAATCTCATCAAGAGCTACAAAGTTTATTGATGCAACTCTGTTGCCACCGGCATCCATAACCACACCTTCGATAGTATTTTGTCCCGGTTGATAAGGACTTATCTGACATTCAAATACAGCTGCCACTTTATCAAATGTTGGAACATAGTCTGGAGTTGTCGCAATTGGCTGAGCAACATTTGGTTTTGGAGTAACAACACGAATGTTAAACTCAATAGCACCACGGTTTTGGTCAAAATTAGTGGACATACCGGGAGCGAGAAGCTTAACAATATAACCATACAGATTTATATTACCAATTACTTCTTCGGCTTTTTCTTCGCTTGCAGCTTTTAGTTTGGATTCAGCAAGTTTTTTATCAAAAGCAAGGATATCGCCGTTTTCAGACAATTCCTCCAAAGTAGGAAGTTCATATTTGTCAAGCCTGGAAGTGAGTTCCTTCTTGACTTTTTTGAGGTCATAAACTTTAAGCTGGACAGTACCAATATTAACTGTAGCATCATCGCTTATATCTTCAGCTTTCTGGCCTGCTTTAACACCAAGGATTCTGTTTGTCTTTGATGCAAATCTTAATTTGTACCAACCGGCTTGAGACGGAGGCTGGAAATTAACAACAAAAGAGCGTTTCAGAATTTCCGAAGTAGTGCTCATATTCTTGTATGTCTCATCACCTGAATAGTAAAATGAACTATCTTCAGGCACATCTTTAGGATTGAACACCGGACCGACTTTTTTCTTAATTGCATCAGGATAAACCGGTGATATCTGCATTATATTGACATCAGACAAGTTGATATTATTAAAAGTAGCATCCTTATCAATATTTAACTCCTGTAAACCTAAAAACTCCCATGATACATCAGGAACATCACCTGAAACACTTGCTCCGGGTTCGAGAGAGCTTAAATCCATTCTTTGTTCAAGCAGATACTCTTCGCTCGGGAAAGGAGGTGCATTGACAGGATTCTGGTCTTTGCTGAAAAACACCTGATACTGAATCTGCTCTACGTTTGCAAGCTCAACCAGCTTCTTGATTCTTGTGACATATTCTTTCTCTGTTTCAAACTCACGCTTCTTCATAGAAGTACTGACATCTGTTACACCAACTTCAATAATGTACTCGCGGCTGGATTTGATATCGCTACCCAATACGTCTTTAATATTCACGCCCGGAGGTGGAATAGTAATTTCATCCTGAGGTCTGGTATTTATACCTTCTGTACCAGCACCGGACTGAAGTTGAGATAGAATACTTTCAACGATTCGCATCGCTTCTTTGGTTTTCTTGTGCAAATGCTCTTCGGCTTCATCACGCTCTACAATGATGATGAGAAGCTCAAGAACCACTGCAAGATACAGCACGAAATAAACTTTACCGGCTCCACCTTTAGACATAATATCTGTCTCCTAAACTATACATATTTTTAATTTCTAAATAATTTTAATTTCAATTTAAGTAATTTAACTATTTTTAAATGATAATAAACATTTTGAAAAAAGTTTTCTGAAATTTTAAAAAATTTCAAAACTAATATACAAAATAATTTTCTAACACAATACAAAAAGTTAAATATTTTTCATAATTTATTTATTTTTTTTCAATAATTCTGAAATTGTACTCAAAAAATATCATAATCAATAATAATAATTTAAATTAAAAAACTACATTTAAAAT
This sequence comes from Ignavibacteriota bacterium, assembly GCA_019637995.1. NCBI lineage: Bacteria > Pseudomonadati > Ignavibacteriota > Ignavibacteriota bacterium. The sequence goes on along the minus strand of JAHBUQ010000005.1, from coordinate 92,256 downwards.
TACACATAAACAAACTACTAATTTAAAATTTATTTTGTTAATATCGTTAAGATTTTTTTAATTTTGCACTTTTTTTATGAAACTTTTAAACGAAATTATAAATTGTCTTAACAATTCAGACAATCCATCAGAAATATTTGCACAAATCAGGGCAGAAAACCAAATTGGATATCTGACTGAGTTGAACTTATTAATTGGCTGTATTCACGACCCAATCTGGCATCCGGAGGGAGATGTATGGACTCACACTATGATTGTTATAGATGAAGCCGCAAAATATCGTCATTTTTTTAAAACTAATGATGAAAAAACATCATATATGCTCGCGGCTTTATGTCACGATTTGGGTAAACCATACACGAACGATTATCTAAACAGCAGAATCAGGTCAGTTATGCACGACCAGTATGGAATAATTCCGGCTAAATCATTATTGACCAAAATTGGAGTGAATGATACAAATATAATTAATAAGGTATCGGCTTATGTGAGATATCACTTAGTACCGATGCAATTTTACAAAAGCGAAGGGAAAGTTTCGGATAAAGCAATTCGAAAATTAAATGAAAATATTTATATTCCTGACTTAGTTTTGCTGACAAGAGCTGACCATGCCGGACGAACAGACGATGAAGCAAAGATGAATCTCTGCCCTCCGGCAGATTATCTGTTGGATAGATTTAAAAAGCTAAAGTTATGAAAAAACTATCTGCCGCCGGCGATTGAGATTCTTAAATCAAATCCAACTTGAGTTGTATGGAAACCCGGCTGAGCTGCACCTTCTGTAAAAGTACCTTCATATCTGACAAAAAATGATGCTGTCAGTCTGCTGCTAAGAGAATATCTTGCTCTTGGCTCGACAATAATCTGAGTATTTCCGTCAAGAGTTTCACCTTCGCTGTTATCACCTGCATAAGTATCAGAGGGTCTTGTTATATCAAATGTGTGACGTTTGTTGCGCTTGTATGTAAGAAGGAAACTGTATTCAAGGTCATTTTTGAGATTTATACCAAAAATTGGGAACTCGAATCCACGCATAGTATAGCTTGCCTGAGCTGTAATTTCATTTGTAAGCTGAGAATTTACACTTGCACGGGCGGCATTATTAATATTGTATGATTTTGTATTCGACCATCTGAGAGTAGCTGTAAGAATACCATCAAGCATATCTTCATCAAACGCAACATTTACACCTATAAATGGCTGGAAGCCGTACTGAACAGTTTGAGTAAGGACGGCACGCCCGTTATCAGTTATTTGTGCATTCTCCTGATATGTAGATACGTACTGATGGTCAACAGACATTCGTGTAATCAAGTTTTTCCAAAGGGCAAATTTTTCAAGTCCTTCCCATCTGATAGACCAATTTACAGCCGGCAGGAATTTTCCTGCTCCGCCCTTCGATAATGAAAATGCTTCCAATCCTTCATAAAATGAATTATTAAGTGCTTCCTGATATCTTTGATTTCTCTCAACATCATTTATAATGCCTGCTTCCCATGCCTGATCAATGAATACTTTTTCCTGCTCATATAAACGGATTACATTCTCTATACTATTATTGAATACGTTAAGACCGAAAATAGTAGGAAATGTATGGAAAGTTCTGTTAAATGATTCAACTGAAATAATGTTTGTAAAGGAAGGATTACCAAACTCATCAGTAACAACGGTTTGATTTTTGTTAAATCCAACTTCAGTCTTCCAGTTTAAATCAATTCTCGCACCCTCCCAGAGTGGCCTGGAAGTCTTTATTTCAAGGTTTGTAGTTTGTCTGAAATTATCCTGCAATCGTGCATTTGCAGGTCTGAGTCCGGGATAGGTCTCGGCTCTGATAAAAGGAAAACTTGCTGAAGGAAGAAGGTTAAATCCTCCATGCGGATGCTCAATCAAACCCATCTGATATGCCCAACTCGGTCCTTGCGACATTTGACTTTCTCGGAATGTCATACCGTTGACCCAGAAATTATGCATACCTGTACCACCGAACACACCGGGATTTGTTGATGAATTTTGTTGATTGAATACAAAGTCAACTTTTTCCCAGTCAAAGAATATTGTTTTCAATATCAGCAAAGGCATTGAGATTGTGGGTCCTGCTTTTTTGGTTGTGTCCGGAGGTCTGTTTGTTCTCAAACCCGGTGGTGCCTTGGGTGCCTGCTGAATTCCGAACCATTCTTCACCTAATGATTTCAATCTGAATCCTAAGCTGAACCTGATTGAATTGTTAAAACTCGCATTTTTAACAATATCCCTAATTTCAGGATTCGACTGAAGCGGGTCAGTCCAGTTATACGTAGTATTGAAAAGTCCTGTTATATCAAAATACTTATTTATACTAAATACATTGGGTAGCATTGGTCTGAGATTAATAGTTACTACCTGAGTGTGCATATTATTTATACCAAAGTCTATCAACTGTCCGTCTCTAAACATCATTTGATTGAATATTTCACTTCCGGTACGCTGATTTCCAAATTCATCAAATTCATGATTTACCAATGTGCTGTTTGTATTTACCGAGTAATCAATTACAGGATTCAGAAAACCTCCTTCAGTTAATTTCCAGCTGAAACTATATAATCTGTTTGCCGAAAAATCGCGTATAATCGGGCTTGGGAAATCAAGAAAACGTGATTGCTCAGTTTGCCTGCGGCGATTCATTGTAATATTTGTATTAAACATTGCCGGAAGGAAATTTATTTTCCACTCACTATATGCACCAAAAAATGGCACTCCCGCAAGCCATGTCAGTGGTTTAACAACTAGCAACTCAGGGATATTCAGATTATGCTGCAAATTAAGTCGCCACTGCCAGTTAAATCTTTCCTCGTAGATTGGTGTTCTTTCGTACTGCTGATTATAGGAATAACCAACAGTAACCTTATTAAAAGTCTCAGATATCAGCCAATGTTTCACAGGAATACCTAATTTGAAACCGGTTATAGCCCAACTGTCAGTAACCTGCATTGTTTGAGAACGGTTAATGACATTATCTCTTGCCGCCTGAGCTTCACCGGGAGTTTTTCCATCGGCAATAGCTTTGTTATAAGCGGCAGTAGCAGCTTCATTCAAGTTTATATCATTATTAGCAACAAATTCCGGTGTCTGAACGATTTCTGAGTGAGTATATGTTATTGGTATTCGCATCTGATTAAAGCTTTTTGGAGCAAATTTTTCGAGATTTCCTGTCATTGTTACATTCCAGTTCAGAGTATGGGCACGGTCACCGAATCTCTCCTCAAGCTGATGGAAGTTTGGCAATTTTTGCTGAAAATTAGCATGAATTGTACCCAAATCAGCAAGAACTAGATTCATAGAGCCAATACCCGACCAATCAGCACTTTGTTCGGGACTAAGAAGTCTTAGTTCATCAACCCACATAGTTGTAGTAAGGTCATTTGGAAATCTTTCATTCGGATTGGATATACCTAACCCGAAGAATTGCACACGAGTTAAAATTGGATTTCCTTTAACTACGAAAGTTGCATATGGATCACCCGGTACAGGCTGCTCAAATCTGTCATACAATACTAATGAATCACGAATTTGTTTGATTGACGAAAGCTGTATCAGGTCTATACCAACATCAGTCCAACCACGTGTAAGCGGTCGGCGGTACTCATAATAATTAGATGAGTCAATACCAAATCGAATGAATGCATAGGCTTTCGGAACTGCTCCCGGAATTAGAACATCAGGCATCGAACCATCACCATGGATAAAGAATTTCAATTTTTTGTAGAAAAATATGTCCATTGGTCTGAAAAATCTTACTGACATTCTTTCTTCACCGTATCTCAGGTTTTTCACACCGACAGCAATAGACTGTTCGTTCATTCTGACATCACGAGTAGGGTCAGGATTATTAAGTAATCTTGGTGCGGCTACACCGGGAGGCATAGTGTAATAATCAGGAGGTCCTGAGTTTTCCCATAAATTTACAAAAGCAACAGATAAAACACTGTCTTTTTCATCTGTTTCAGTAAGGTTACTGACTCTTTGCCACTGCGAACCGACAAGTCGCCAGTCAGCAATAGATGCATCTAAAAATCCACCTTGAACTCTTACTCTTACATACTGGATATTTGAGAATAATGGATTACCCACTGAAGAATTTGGTTTACGGATTGGAATTCTGTACAAAAACCATCCGGCTTCAGGATTACCACCTATGATTTGCGAATTCTGTTCAGCTTCAAAGTCATATTGAGATAGGTTGACTTCATAAGAAAAATATGAGTTGTCGAGTGAAATTTCTTGTCCGTTATTTCGGTTCAAAACTTCCTGGTCGGGAAACTGTCCAAGTTCGGAAACTGTTGCATTACCTTCATAATTATTATATTTAACAAAGTCATCAGGGGTTCTGTCCCTGTCATCCTTTTGGAAATTAAAAGCGTAGTCGTCACGTGCCGGATCCTGCTCCTGATTTATAGGGAACGGATAGTCTTCACGCTCTCTGTCATTAGCTTTAGCGTCAATACCGATATCTTCACCCGGGTCAATAATCCCGTTTACTCTTGGACTTGCCGGTGTGATACCGTCTTCAGTATCGTTCACTTGATTAGGAATGACATCTTCACTAATTTGACCTAAGTCAATAAACAACCTTGTCTGTCCCGGGTCACGACCATTTACTTTAATCATCAACTCAAGAAATTCTACGTTCTCATTATCAAAATTTGTATTAAATGTAGAAAGCAGACGCATCATACCACCCCAAACACGCGGCTTAACTGTATCTCTCTGAGAGAATCTGTCATTAGGATTGAAGTAGCCCTCATTATTTTCATCAAGGTATTCAGGATTTTTATTATAAATACCGCGGATATTTGGATCAAAATTTATATGCAAAGGATTAAGGAAGTTTCTGCCAGCCTGATATGTCTCATTATTAGGATATACTTCTCTTATCGGAACTCTTGGAATAAAATACTGATACCAGAACATTCTGCCTTTGAAATTAACTGCAATTGTATCGTGTTCCCAATAATCAGTATCAACTGCAGGTGAGGCGTGAGACCACTGACTTGCGTTAAGTCCAAGAGGTATATATCTTTGGGCACCTTCAAAGTCATCAATATAAACAACCGGTTCATTATTATCTGAAGCAATATCTGAGGTTCTCTTATTCGGTGTAGGCAGAATCATAGCCCATTCACCACGCATAGTAAGAGAAGACGGTGCTTTAGTATCATAAAACGGTAAATAATCAAGTGCTTTTGTAAGCCACGGAGCTTGTAAATCAAGTGTACCGTCAAAACCGAAGATTGAATTTGACATTGGCTCTTCTCCAAGTCTTACACGGTCAATAACAGCAGCCTGATCATAATGCATAAATGTAAAACCAAGATTTGCCAAAGTATTTCGGCTTTTGTGAAGTATAAAATCACCTCTTATACCTGCGAGGGTCTTGGTAGCAATATTAAAAATATCACGCTGTTCATATTCTACTTTCAAATTTGCATTAGGAAGAGTTGCCCTTTGATTTCGCAAAGTAAGGGTTCCTGCGAAATAGTCAATCACATAATCCTGATTCTCGATTAATTCCACACCATCCAAAGTAACACGTACTGAGCCGCGAGCAATATTGAAGCCACCAAGCTGAATTCTGTTACTTGCTCTTCCTGATACTTCACCTGAGATGATGAATCTGTCACGTGCTGTATTAAGTCTTGCAATTTCATAAGTCGTATCGTATGGAGCACTGAACATATATTGAAAAGCAAGTTCAGGATTGCCTATTTCCGGTCTTGAGAAATATTTAACAAGTGCAGAATCAAATGGTCTTACATTTGGAAATGTAATCAAACCTTCATTTGCATCAAAGAATGGTGGAACCAAATCAAATAATCCGTCTGGTTGTGGAGCGCCACTTGCATTATTAACCTGATCAACCTGAAATATAGTTACAAGTTTATCAGGTGCTCCTTCTATAACATCAGTTGAGTCGTTGTTTCTATTCAAATACCAAACATTGATATTTGTCTCAGCTACATTGATATTTCTGGAATTAATATCGAAAATATTCTTCATCTGCCTGTCCCATAGTGACTTGAATCCGGGTTGCAGATTTGGGCGATATATAAGTTTTAATATTAATGTATCTTTTGGACCTGCAATTGAAGCAAGATTACCGAAACACAAGTCATCTTCTCTTGCTGAAGTTGGACCTTCAATTCGGTAAGCGACGGCATAATATCTGTCAACTCTCATATTACGTATGTGAATTGTACCAAGATTAGGGTCGTAACGGTATTTTGAACTATCCATTCTTGCAAAGTTTCCACGCTCAACAAAACCTGCACGAATTGGTGTTTCAAGGAGCTGTTCAGGATATTTTTCACCTGCGAGTGCTCTGATTGGCTCTAAGTCAGCAATTGCTATTGAGCGACCGGCGATAATTTCACCTTCGCGAACATCATTGGTTGACTCATAAACTTCAATTTCTTTAATTCGGTAAGGGTCTGCTTCAGGTGGTATTACAGGATTTGAATTTTCAAAATATTTATTATAAATTTTGAAATATGCTGTATCCAAAAAGAAGTGATTTCTTGCGAAATCATAAGCTCTCAATGAAAAATACTGCTTGCTGGCACCACCCTGAACATCAACAAACCTTCTTTCTCCCCGTCTTTGCGAAAACAATGTTTTGAGGAAAAGAGGTCCGAATTGAAAGTCTGCTCTTACACCAAATAATGTCTGTCCGCCTCTGATAAGAGTAGTAGGCAGAGGCAAATTCACATTACCAACTTCGACAAGTTTGATTATATCATCATCATAACCTTCGTATCCAACTTTGAAGGTATTGTCCATATCGAAAGTACGTCGTGTATTCCAGTCAGTATTCAGTTTAAGTTTATCGCCAACTCTACCACTTACATTTACTCTGATATCCTGATGAAAAATAGGAGCTGACTGCGTCTGTCCAAACTGAGATACAGTACCGAGATTCTGAGAATCCCATCTCCAACCTATTCTAAGGTTAACTTCGCCATTGACATTTATTCCGATTTCAGGTTTACCGAATATGCTCATAACAGGATTTGGTGGCACTGGAATCGTAAGTCCCGTCGCAGAGCCGATAAGTCTTGCGAGGTCTCCCTGAGACAGAGCCATTGTCAGGTCATATCTTGTTAGAAGGGAGTCCCAGATTTGCTGTTGTAATTGCTTTTGTCTGATTTTAGTATATTCGTCCAAATTCATCACATAAGGTATGCCGACTTCATTTGAATCAACCATCTCGACAGAAACAAATTTTTCTCCCATTTCATCCATTGATTTTCTGACATTAAGTCCATCAGGCTGATTTTGCTGGTTTAACCCAAACTTATGGTCGTAAAAATTTGTCCTTTGAACATCAGGCTTTTTGAGATATGTTGGTGTAGCAAAGTGATAAGTTGAAACAGTATCACGCTGAAATAGAGGATTATCTTCAAGCTCCCATTCGCTTTGAAGGTATATCGGCAGAAAGAAGTTGTAATTTAAGAAAAACCAGGAGGGCAGTTGGCTACCTGCAAGATTGCTTAAGGGGTTTGAGTAATATATAAAAGAAAAGTTATTATAAGAATAACTTTTCCCTGTAAAAAGCATACAGAGTAACAATATGACCGGAGCTGACTTCTTCAAACTGCAACGCAAAATTTTACTTACACAATAACTGACACATACATTGAGTAAATGTTTTTTATCTCAAATCTCATACCGAATTTTAGTATCTAAAACATTCTTGACGAAAAATTATCTAAATCGTAGCAGTTTTCTATAGAATTCTCCAATTAATTATTTTTTTGCACATTATCAAAAACAAATATAACTAAAAATACTGTTTTGTTACAAATTTTATTTTAATTTGTCGTTAATAGTTGGAAAAATTTAAAAAAATATTTTATTTGCTCAATATGATATATTCTCTGTACATACATTTATCTTCAATGTATTCTATACCATTTGCTTCAGCAAGCAATTTGCCTTCCGGACTGACAATGTCCTGCTGAAGCCAAATAACTTTGATGTCACCACGCGTATTTTTCCGTTCAACTGCCTCCTTTATAACATCCAGAGCTACTTCAGATGGTCTGAAAACATTCAAAATATCAATTTCCTCGGGGATATCAGCGATATTCTTGTATGCAGTTAAATTTGAAATCTGCCCGGTAGTAGGATTAATAGGTATAACGTTGTAACCTTGTTTTTTCATAAATAACGGAACTGTATGAGAAGGTTTATAAGGCTGTTTTGACATCCCGTAAACTGCGATTGTATTATAATTATCAAAAATTTCTTCGATGCTCATAAGATAATATTCTCTTGTAAATTTCAACTTTAAAAACGTAAATGAAATAGATTTCTTGTAAATTTCATGTTAATTAATCTTAAAACAAAAATTATGCCGAAACATAACAAAAATAGTCAGGAAATTCTTTCTGCAAATCGTTTATTTTGATTTCTGTATCAAACAAACCAAATACAGTCGAACCACTACCAGACATAAGTGCAAAATCAGCACCCATTTCGTATAGTCTTTCTTTGATTAGTTTTATTTCAGGATACTTTTCAAAAATTACATCTTCGAAGTCATTAGTCAAGAAGTCCTTAAATCTTGAAGGTTCGTGATGATATTCTTCAATAAATTTCTCATAATCTATATCAACCATATAACGTGAATTGCGATTAAGCATAGAATAGGCTTCAGGAGTGGAAATATGAAGTCCCGGATTGACAATTGCAACATTTGTCAAAATCGGAGCATGTATTACTTTGATATTTTCACCTCTTCCCCACCCTTTAGCAAGTCTGGCACCACTTAAAAAAAAACCACAGTCAGAGCCTATCATATTAGTTACTTTTTGCAAATTGTGATAGGAGGCTGCAACATCATACAGCCTGTTGAGTGCAATTATAGTTGTGGTTGCATCACTACTGCCTCCACCAAGACCACCTCCGAGCGGAATATTCTTTTTAACATCAACTCTGAATCCACCTTTGACGTGAAATTCTTTTAAAAATAATTTTCCGGCTTTGTATATTAAATTTTCCTCTATGGGTATATTTAACTCAGGCTCAGTAATGATTTCGATAGTATCTGATTTCGAAAAAGTCAGCTCATCATATAAATTTATCAAATAAAATACAGTATTTATATTATGATATCCGTCTTTTCTCAAATTTAAAACCTGAAGACCTAAATTTATTTTTGAATATGCGTAATAATTTAATACATTCATATTTTTAAAAAGTGATTATTCAAAAAAAGTTTTTTCAAAAATACAAAACAATATGGAAATATACACAGAAAATAACGAAATAAATGAAAAGGACTTATCAAATGGTAGTCCTCTTGAACAAAATTCCAATAAAAATAAGAAGAAAAACAAAAAAAAGAAACAAATTCCCTATTCACAGGAAGTTTTAAGGAAAAGTGTCCATCTTATATCCCTTAACATTCCTATTATATATATATTCGTATCGCAAAAATTTGCACTATCGATTCTTATTCCAATGGCATTAATTGCAGTAACACTTGATATACTAAGCAGGAAAGAAGATTCATGGGCAAACAAATTTATATATGGGCTTTTTGGTGGTATGCTTCGCAAACACGAACTCAAAAAAAACAAACTCATTCTAAATGGTGCTTCTTGGGTTTTGATTAGTGCAGTACTGACAGTTCTTGTCTTTCCAAAAGTTATCGCCGTAATATCTTTTATAATATTAATTGTATCTGATATTGCAGCGGCTCTTGTTGGAAGGAAATGGGGAACAACCAAACTTGGCAAAAAATCTTTGGAAGGAACCCTGGCATTTATGGTTTCCGGGATTTTAGTCGTGGCTATTGTGGGCATAATTTTTAACGCAAATATTTATTTTTATATAGCAGGAGTTCTTGGGGCTGTCGTAGGTGGTTTTGGTGAACTTTACGCCAAAGAACTTAAACTTGATGACAATTTAAGCATTCCGGTTGGTGTAGGCATTACAATGCTTGCAATTGCAAGACTTTGGAATGATTCTTTTCTTTACTTAATGAATTGATTAAAATATGAATAATTCTGAAAAAAAATCAAGACTGTTACCTTACATATTTGCAGGTTTTGGCGTTGGAATTCTGCTCGTAGCTTTTTATTTCCAATTTTCTAAAGCAAAATTTGAAATATCCGATATTTATACAGACAGCTCAGAAACAGGAAAATATGTTTTCTTATTTGTTGAAACAAAATCCAATAAACACAATGAGCTCCTTAACTGGGCAAACGACATTAAAAACAGTGACGATTTACTCTCGATGCCAGATAAAACAAAACCGGCAATTTTGACAGTGTATTTTTATAATCCAAACGATACAACTGAACTTGATGAAAAAACAACAAATTCACTCAAGGAAAGGTATTCTGATAAAACTGATTTTACTAAAAAAATCAACTACTCGCCTCATGGCTGGCAGTATATCGGACATAACGACAGCTCAATAGAAGAGCTTCCACGCGATACAGTATATAAAACTTATGTATTTGTACCAAAAACAGGTTACCGAGCACATGAAATTATCAAACAAATATATTGATGCCTTATGATTGACTTAAGAAGCGATACAGTAACTGTTCCAAGCGATGAAATGCGTCGCTATATGATGTACGCACAAGTAGGCGATGACGTCTATGGTGAAGACCCAACAATTAATGCTCTGCAAGAAAAGACTGCTGAACTCTTCGGAAAAGAAGCAGCACTTTTTGTACCTTCAGGGACTATGAGTAATCAAATTTCACTAAAAGTACTCACTAATCCTGCTGATGAAGTAATTATTGAAGCAGATGCACACGTCTTTTATTACGAAACAGCCGCACCTGCTGTAATTTCCAATGTGCAGTTTTTTACAATACCATCAGAATCAGGCGAGATTCCACTTGACAAAATCGAAAAGGCTATCAGACCCGATATTTATTATTTTCCTAAAACTAAGGCAATTTTTGTTGAAAATACTCATAACCGTCACGGCGGTACAGTTATTTCAATTGATTATATCAAAAGTTTGAGAGAATTAGCAGACAAATACGGGCTTTATCTTCATCTCGACGGTGCAAGAATTTGGAATGCTCATATAGCTTCTGGTGTCAGTCTCGAAGAATACGGCAAATATTTCGATACAATTTCAGTTTGCCTTTCAAAAGGAATGGGAGCGCCCGCCGGTTCACTAATGGTTTCTGATGCGAGCAAAATTAATGGCGGATTGAAATGGAGAAAGATTTTGGGTGGTGGAATGCGTCAAGCCGGAATTCTGGCGGCAGCAGGAATTTTTGCCATCGAAAATAATCTTCAATTAATAGCTGATGACCACATTCGTACAAGAAGATTTGCTAAAGCTGTCGCTGAAATGGACTCTGTTGAGCTGAATCTTGAAAGTGTTCAGACTAATATGGCAGTATTTAAACTGGATGATAATATATTGACGTCAGATTTTGTAAATGAGTGCAGGAGTCGCGGACTACTGCTTTCAGAAATTGGTGACAACAAAATAAGAACAGTTTTCCATCTACAAATTTCAGATATAATGACTGATAATGCAATTGATATAATTTACGAATCAATAAAAACTATGCTCGGAGAACTATAATGAAAAGATTGACAGAAGAAGAAGTCCAGATTGAAGTATCTAAATTTAAATTTGTTACTCACGACCAAGTAAAATTTCACGAAGTGGATTCATTTGGAGTGGTTCACAATATACAGTATTTCTACTTCTTTGAATGGGCTCGGACAAAATATCTCGAGTGGGTCGGTTTTCCGTTAAATCACCGCACATTTACTGCCGAGCATCCTATAATGACTGTACATCACGAAATGGATTATTTCAATCCTCTATATTTCACAAGCGAATACGAAATATTAACAAGAGTCAGGGTTATCAAAAACTCATCTCTTGTAATGGATAATATCATACGTAATCTTGATGGTAAAATTTCTGCTAAAGCAAGTGTAACACTTGTCTATATGAGCAATGAAGACTACAAGCCTACAAGAATACCGGATGTTCACCGCGATATGATTATTCAAATGGAAGGAGATGATATCGAGGTAATTGATAAGTAAAATTGAATGACAAGTTTAATTTCAAATGAGATTTGTCCAAATTCCGTACAAAATAGATGTAGATGAAAGCTTGAAAATAATCGAAAAAAGGCTGTGATTGATTTCACAGCCTTTCTAAATTTTACGTGGTCAGAGAGGGATTTGAACCCAGTGAATCTACATGAAACCTAATGAAACTAAATAAACCTCAAAACTATGACATATAATGTAGTTATAGAAAATATGAAACTTAATCATTCAGATAATTATTTTTGATTTCACACTAAACTGTCAAAACTTTCGTCAAAACTATTTTGTAAACAATTGAATTATAGGTGTTTAGTGGGTGAGTATAAAATAAACTATTATTTGCAGAAGGTAGTTAAAGAAAAAACATATCATTTTATCCTGATTTCCGTTGCATGGAATAATCAACGAATTCGTACAACTTTAAAAATTAATATTGAAGAAAATCTATGGGATATAAGAAAACAACGTGCAAAAGCATCGTCTAAGAACCCCCGCCAGATAAATGATAAATTAGATGATATTCGTGTAAAAATGAAAAATTATTTTGCAGAAAGCGAAAAAGAATTAAACAGAGTTCCTACAGTTAAAGAAACCAAGACTGTTTTAGATGCTATAATTAATAATCGGGAATTTAAGCAGAGTAAAGATAAAAATGATTCAAAGCAAATATCATTTATGCGGGTATTCGATTTATTTATAGAAGATACAACAACAGGAGCAAGATTATCCGGTAGCGGTAAACGTATTAAAAAATCAACAATAACAAGCTATGTGACCACAAAAAATCATCTTATAGAATTATCTAAAGGCAAAAAAAAAGAATTATATTTTGACGATATAAATGATACTTTTTTTGCAAACTTAACAAATTACCTTACGGAGAAGAAATTAGCAAATAATTCGCAGGGGAGACTTGTGAAAATTGTAAAGACGTTTATGCACTGGTCTCTTGAAAAAGGTTTTCATAACAACCGGACATTCATTAAATCACTTAAAATCTTTGATGAAAAAACAACAAAAATAGCATTGAATAAATCAGAACTTGAAGCAATTGAAAACATAACAGATTTATCACCGCGATTGGAACGAACCCGTGATATGTTCCTAACCCAATGTTATTGCGGTTTAAGATTCTCTGACCTCATAAATTTAAAACCCGAAAATATTAATTTTGAAGAAAAGATAATTTCAATTTACACTGTAAAAACAAAAGATCCGCTGATTGTACCGATTACAACAAAACTACAAGTAATTTTGAAGAAATATAAATCAAAGTTTCCAAAAATATCAAGCCAAAAATATAATGAAGCAATCAAAGAATTGTGTCAAGAAGCAGGTATGACAGATAATATTCAGTTAACATATAATATAGGTTCTGAACGAATAGATGAAATTAAACCTAAATATGAACTTATAAGTTCACATACTGGTCGCCGGACATTTATAACTTTAAGCCTCCGCAGAGGCTTATTGGAAGATGTCATCATGCAGGTATCAGGACATACAAATAAAAAAAGTTTTCAGCGGTATGTTAGAATTGCCAAATCAGATGCAATTAATGAAGTCCGCAGTGCATGGGAAGATTAATATGTTTATTATTTCTGCTTATTTATATTAGATTCAAATCCTGAAATAAGAGAATTAATTGTAGCGCTTGTATTGCTTTTATGAATCGCTTTATATTTTTTTACGAAATTTACCGCTTTATTTATTGTTTTTTGTGTTGCTTCTTCAGAGTATTTCGATTTTAAAACTTCTCTTATACGTTCATAATTAACATAAGAAAGCTTATCTTTTTCAGATCCAGAAGATTTCTTTTTATGAGCAATCCTATATTCTACTTCTTCATCATTCATTTCCCACGTCATAAAAGTAAATCTACAATCCGAACATTCCCTTCTTATTTCAGGAGAATTATATCTACCATTCTTTATAGTCGTCTCATTTCCACAAAATGGACATTTTACTTTATTAATATTCACTATCTTTTGAGTTTTCATACAAAATCCTGTTTTTAAATAATTATTAGTTTAGAAACTTTAAGATTAAGATAATATTGTATAATGATCAAAATTCAATAAATTATTAATATCAGATTATAACATTATAAAATTGAATCCAAATTACTTATTAGAACTTGATGATATTTTAAAATATATTAAAAAGCCACAAAACTCAGTTTGTGAAATAAAAAAAAACACAAACTAACTTCTGATGAATCAAGCGTAAAAAATGGTATTATATTTGAATATAATTTATTATCATTATGAAGGAAAACATATTTTGAAACCTGAAAAGCTTGTAAAATTAGTTAGAGCTACAATACGGCAAGAACTATCGGAGTACAAATTGAATTTCGGAAATCCGGTTCAGGAAGACAAACTTTACACACGTAAAGAAGTAATGCAGGAACTTAAATTAAGTTCTACATCAGTTTGGAAAATGTGCCGATCAGGAGAACTAAAATTCACAAGGATCGGTAGGAAGCTCTATTTTTCTAAGTCAGCAATTGATCATTTATTTAGCCAGAATTAGACAGAGTATTTTATGATTTATGAAATTTATAAATTGAAATTTGAAATTTGGAATAAACAGTACGGCCGTACTTTTAATTAACATTTATGAGGAGTTTTTATGACAGAAAAAATCAGTCCCGTGTCACATCTCTGGGACAGATACGGAATCATCGAAGATTGTATATATGAAATCGATGGTGTTGTAAATGTAATAATTGGTAAAGAAAATCAAATTATCGGAGAATTTGATGCTTTATCCATTATTCAGCAAATAATGGAATGTTCCAATCCGATGATGCATCCCAATTACTCTTATGAGTACCGTCTTGCAGAAAGTTATATTTATTCTTTTGCATGGAATATTGTTGGTACATTTAAGTACAGCGACTATTCTGCTGAGTTAGTAATTAACTTGGTAGAATCGATACAGAATTTGTAAAACTATTTTATTAACAACCCTGCCCTGAATATTAAACAAGCAGGGTATAAATATAGAGATAAATGTTATGGGAAAATCTAAAAAAAGAGTCCGTAGAAATAATGGACAACAAGCGTCAAAAAGCTCATCAGTATTGATGAATAATGGTAATCAAGATGCATTTGCTCCGATACCTAAAGCTACTCAACTCTCAACAAAAAAGTTTTCAATAGAAAAAGTAGAAGAATTAAGGCACTTGCTTGACAACTATGGTGTTTTAATTGTAATGAAAAACCAGGAATCATATTTATATATTCCTTTTCTTAAACTCATCAAAATGAAAGATAAGATTGAATCCGAATACTTAATTTTGGCTCGTGTATTTATGGATGATTTCTTATTCAGACAAGACTTGTTTAGTAATTTTGATTTTGAAACCGTTTCATACTTACGCGACATACCAAAGATGCTGAGCAATACACCAGATTGGTTGGATAGTTTGAGCATTATGAATCAAGCAAATGCTGAACGAGTTCTACCCGAAATATTTTCTTTACCAATTTCAGACCGAAATTCTGCATTGAACAAGTATTTTGGAACTCCCAAATCATCTTCATACAATGATAAGGATGTAAAATCTGTAATTATTGGTAAAGATGCAATTGTTGCAGAAAATGGTATAACCATAGATTTAGATGCCATCAGCAAACTTGATAAGAAAGAATATCCTTTTGTCGTTATTGATTCAACAAATAGTCAGTATCCAATGACAGAAGCGGACTTTGAGAGATTCCGAGAATTAGCAACTAAAGGTAACGAGGGCAAGGAATATCTTGATGAATTATTGTCTAAAAGAAGACAAAGCAACATTTAATTTTTATTAACAAATTACCGGGGGCAACTCCGGTAAAATTTAGAAGGAGACTGAAATGGAGAAATACTATGACGAACCATTGAATGAAGACGAATATGATAATTATTATAATTATGAACTCTTCTATGCAATGGAAAAAGAAGAGGCAGAAGCAATTGATAAAATCAGGATGTCTTATTCAATTAACCCTTGGGAGTTAATAGCTATTGCTATTGGTTTAGATAGAACGGCAAAAAGGCATTATTACAGCAAAGAACACGAAACTCCATATTATGGGGAACCAACCCCAGATTGGTGGATAGGGACGCGATCATTAGCAAAAAAAATTGGACTACATCTTTTTAATCCTTATTCTTTTTACGAATTTGTTTCTGGTAAATGGAGTTATGAAGAACTGATAAAATATTTAGGTTATGAAGTTGACGAATACGGTCTGGTTTGGTACACGGAAGAAGAAAAAGCTAATATTGGCAAAGAAACTACTAAAGTGGATTATCAGGAACAATCAGAAATTATATTACCACCGGAACAAGTTGCTTCGATGAATGAAATTTTGGGGATTCTATAACAATTAACATCCGGCGGTATAAGTGCCGCCGGCAATATTAATTATAAGTTATTTAATATTGATGATATATCTAATCAAGTTTACGGATTTGATATTATTGAATAACTGGAAAATGAAGTCTTTGTTAGAAGAAATTTGAGATTTAAAATAAACTTTTTTTTACTTATTAGGAGGGTATCATGGATTATACCACAATTAAGAATAAGCAACGATGTGCATTCAAGCTATTAGACCCGTTACGTTATTCAATAAACGACTTCGCCATTCAATTTGGTGATGCAGTAATAATCAGGATGAAAGACGATTCATACTTCATATTGGGTTTGGATGAAATTGCGTTATATAGCGAAAACAAAGAAGCTAAAATTCAACAAAATTTAAAAGCACCAGTGGCAATTTATGAATTAGCTGAGATGGGCTTCCGATTGATGAATTACTATTACGAGAACATACCTCATGAAGTACCATTTCTAATTATGGATTCGTATTGTAATAAGGTTGGTAAACGTTTGAAAGTTGACAGAATTGCTTTTGTTGACGAAAAGAAATTCCTGATTAAGATGTCCAAGAAACATATTCAGCAGAATATTGATACATATTTCAAAAAAGAGTCTCCTGTTCCCAGGAATATGAAATTTTACGGGAGAAGCAAGATAACAATGCCAGTAATTTATATGCCAGGAGAGTTTGATGAAATCAACAAAGTTCAAGAATTAGTTTCTAATTCTCGGTCATTAATAGCTGAATCTGGTAATGTAATTATTGACAATGTTGCAGCAACTGTGAACAAGATTGATGATATTGTAATATCAGGTGATATGAGCAATATGAATGTGGATTCTGAAATTCAACTGACGGAAAGTACATAAATCAAATAATACCCGGCATATCATGTGCCGGGACATTTTAAAAAATATATTTTACGGAGAAATATGACAACAGAAGATAGAGCATATTACAACGACTTACTCAAAAGAATGAAAATTGCAGATGCAGATACTTTCGTGTTTTTAAGTAGTGATTATGTTGTATTGGTTATAAGAGATGCTTCAGAGGTGTTTTTTAACGAAAGTGAACCGAATTTAGCTAAAGTATGTGCCGACAAAGGAGAACTATTTGTTTTTTTATCGAATAACGATATATCAATTGAAGAGAACAGAATAAAATTTAGTGAGTTGTCAAACAAGGCACTGGAAACAAGATTGGAATTAGGTTGTTCCCCTAAAGTTTTTATTTTAGATTCAGAAAAACATTTAGCAGCTATGGAACGAATTGAATCGGATTGGGGATATATGTGGGAATTTCTACCTAAACTACTAAGAAGTGAAGCCGAGTATGAGCAGTTCATGGTGGAAGTTAAACAAACAATTGAAAAACAAGAAGAATGTGAAAAGAAACGAAACGAACAACGAATAATTACTTTACAGCAATTTTCTGACCAATGTCAGGAAGTTCTTGGAAAACCTATTGATATTGACAATTTTTTAATCAATTAATTTTAAAATTTAAAGAGGTAAATATGGCACAATCTGTTGTGTGTAAATGGGATGACATGGAAATTGATTCAATTCTATATTCGTTCCAAAACGAAATAATAAGAATAAGCTATCAACTGGAAATTTTAGATACCGAGAATGAATCTAATAAATACCAAGAGCTTATATCTTATAAGAAGATTATTGAAAGCTCAATGGAGAGAATTTTAAGTCAATTGCGACAGATGAAATTTAAAACATTTTGTGATTTACAAAGACATTACCGCTTCTTGAAGCTAACTCACTTTAAATACTCTAAAAAAGTGCAGGAATCAGTCAATGTACTACCGGTATTTGATAATGACGAGACAGAAACACCTTTCGGTGATATTGACTTCGAGAGCATCTTAACGCCGGATAATGAGGAAGATATTCAGATAATTAATAGTATTGGGCGCGAGAAATTGATGAAAATACTCAAAGAAAATCACATTGGAATAAGAGGTTAAGATGAGCACATCAAAAATAGAATGGACTGGCGCAACTTGGAATCCTAAGCACTTACATTTAACTAATATTTTATAAATAAAAGGAGTTTTTATGGAAGAGAGAATTTTTCATTACACAAAAGGAATTCACATGAAAAATATTCTTACTCAAAAAGTCATAAAGCTGAGCAAAGGTTTTACGGAATTTGGTGAGCGGTCATGTGTTAGCTTAACAACAAATCCAGTCTTCGCGAAAAGTATTTTACCAGCGAAACCTGTTGATCCCAATATGTCGTTGGATAAGATAGCAAAGAACGGAATTATCATGTCATATGATATACCTGAATATCAGCAGATTACAGACATGAAGGAGGCAACGAAAGTAAGCAAAGGATATTACAGATTTGAAGTAAGTTCAGATATAGATCTAATGAGTTGGTACGAATACAGGAGTTATTGCAAAAGTCATGGAAGAATTAATGAGAAGTATTTCAATGCTCTGGAGAATTTCCTTTATGATAACGAATCGTATTATGATGTCCTATTCTCATTAAAAACGATATACAAGGATAAATGGTTGAATATTGAGGTAAGAGATGTTGAAACATCGAATTGGAAACGATTAACAACGAATGATGTTCTCAATATCATGACAATGAAAGAAGTTAAGTTGACCGGTTTAAAAATAATCAACCCCAGCATGGAAATTCTCGATATATATAATAATTAGAATATATACTATGTACTAACAATAGGTGGCTTAATTAACCAGCTAGCCGGATGGGAGTTCTATAGCTCTTTCTCTCATCCGGCAAATTTTAAAAAGAGTAATAAAAATTAAGAGCTAAATGAATTCTAAACTTCAAAATAGTGCAAATCTTGAACTTGAATCTGGTCTTACTCCAGCTATCAAAAAAACTGGTTCATTTGCAATGATACCCGACCATTATTGGAATAAAAAGTGGTATCTTAAACCCAACTATCATATCATTTTCAACTACCTCATCTACCAAGCTAAGTGGGCGAAGGGTGGACTTTCAATAGGTAAAATCAGTATCGGAACGTATGAATTATCACAAAAATTAAATGTACCGCAGAAAACAGTTCACCGTATTTTGAAGTATTTAGAAACTCAAGGCGAAATATCTTTGACACCAACAAGCAAGTTTACTATTGTAACCGTCAACCATTTATTAAAAAATGACTTACAAAACGAAAAAAATGACTTACAAAACGAAAAAAATGACTTACAAAACGACGTTGTAAATAACGATATATCAATAGCTTACAACAATGATGAAAATGGAATGACTTACAAAACGGAAAAAATGACTTACAAAACGAAAAAAATGACTACACCTATAGATACTATAGATATAGATAATAATATTAACGAAAAAAATATTTTCGTTGAAGATAATAATGTTATAGAAAAAGGTAAGAGAATGAAGAAGAAAGAAGAAGCTAAAGCAGCTCCACAGATAATTGAACCTAATTCTGTTAAAGCTAAATCGTTAAACGCAATGGTACTTGATATCTGGATGGAAGAATATCAGTTAAATAAAAATTTTCTTTGGCCTGTAAAGTATGGTAGAGACAACAAAGCAGTTAAACACCTTTTGGACTATTTCAAGCAAAGTAAGCCTGAAATGAGTGAGGAAGAACTTACTGAGTATTTAAGGCAATTGTTCAAAGATGCTTTAAGTATTAAGGATAAGTACATTAGGCCTGATTCACTACTTACCATGTTTTCTAAACTTGGTAATATTCTTGAGAATTTAAATGCTAATAAAAAGAATACATCTTCATCTGTTGGTCAAGCTAATGGTAAAGGTAATTATAATTTAACTTTTGATAATGTATAATTGGAGTACCACATGAAAATACAAATTTTAGGACAAATACTAAAAAGGTTAGAAGTAAAAGACCTGAGCGACGATGAGTTATTAAATCTGATAGGCAAAACTTTAAACTCGAAGTTTGAAATTAATCATGATAATAAAGTAGTTTTTCAAGAGCTAAAATATTACTTTACTAATGACGATAAATTTAATCACGACTTAAAGAAAGGGTTGTTAATAAATGGAGGTTATGGTACGGGTAAAACAATGGCATTAGATATTTTTCAAATTTTTACAATTAAAAGGAATTTGAGAAACACTTTTGAAATGTTTGATTCAGATACAGTTATTGATGAATTTACAAAAACCGGACGTCCAAGTATTGAAAACTTCAATAAGGAAGCAAATATCGGGATTGATGACTTGGGTGAGGACAGCGGAAAACATTATCATTTTGGAACTGTCGAAGATCCTATTGATGTTCTTTTGAGCCGTAGATACAGAATGTTTACAAGTTACGGTTATAAAACTTTCGCAACATCAAATTTAGACCTAAAACAACTACAGCAACGTTTTTCAGGTAAAGTTTTTGATAGGATGAAAGAAATGTTTAATGTTATACCAATGAAGGGTGAATCTTGGCGTGGAAAAAGATAATTCAATTTCTGTTGTTATAAAAATTCTAAAATTATGTTACGAAATTCTTAGAGTAAATTACATTTAAAATATTCAAAAAACGGTTGCATTTTAGTTCAGTTAAACGTTTACATACTTTGACAAGTATAAGTTCAAAGACAATTCAAAGTTGTTTAGAAACGACTTGGTAGAGATTAAGTAAACATGGTATGTTGGGATGCCCCACTATTTTTAGCGATGGTGGTTTTTAGTAGGTATAGTGTTGCATCAGATAACATGGCTATGGCATTTATTGCCGGATCAAAATTTTGAGAATTTTTGAAAATCATCATTTTAAGCATAATTATCAGATGGTATGAATAACATTTTTCTATTTCAAATTGAATCTAATTCTATTGTTTCAAGGACAAAGCCGTCATAAGCATATCTGAATCCACACCCAATGTATTTAATCTCATTACCGTATTCATCAATCTTTGTATAATTTTGATTCACAATTTCAATACATTCCATACAATCAACAACCCTAACTATAAAACCTTCTTCTGTATTCTGCATGTCAACATTATACCTATCTAAAATAGGTGTTTCAAAGTCGTGAATCTTACAAAAGTTGGCTTTGTTTTCATTAACAGTTTCAGAAAGGAAATAAAATAGGATAGGTTTATAACTTTCTTGACGAATTAAAGTAGTGTCGCAATCATATACAATTCCGAAATATTTCAAATTTGATTCCGGCAAAATAGATAATAATTCAATTAAAATAAGGTTTAAACTTCCGAAAACTTCAATATAATCTTCTTCTAATCTATCATGCAAGCTGAGCACACCAACCTTAAAGTCAATTTTATTTTCAAATGTTACCGATAATTCGTTCTTAATCCGGTTAATAAATGATGTCTCAGAAAATAGTAATTCAGTGAAATTTTGTTCAATTATTTCTTTCAGGATCGAAAATATTTTATGGTAAAGCATTTTGTATCTCCATTTAATTATTGATATTTAAACTAATATATTGTCAAAGTTGACAAAAATTTTCTTATTAACGTCATATTAAAAATATATTTTATTTCTCAAATGGCGACTGTCCTTACATTCAAAAACATACTCTCAATACTAATTGTCGAGTTCAAAAAATAATGTCTTAGAACTCGTTAGGCTATAAATGACGAAGAATCAAAATATACCTGAAATGATTGTTTTCCTGCATTTTCAACCCCAAATCACTTTGCTTTAAAATTAATGAAAAATTTCTATATTATTTTACAGAAATTGCTTTGTTAATACTGATTTTTTAGTTATTTTAGAAAATTAGTAAAGATTTAAAATGATTTTATTTCGATAAAAAGGATTAATGAGCAATTTTATAACAAATCAAGAGCCAAAAGACTTAAAAAAACGTCTTATACAGTTGATTAATGAAAGTGAAAACTCTTTACTTTTAGTACTATGTTCATTTGGGAATCCGGCATGAAGTTTACAAGTATCAAACCTAAACAATCACTTAATAAAGCATTCTTAAAAAAAAGACCGTTACGTGATGAAATTGACAAGTTTAAGGCTAATTTCATCAGACTTTTAAGTAAAGTTAGTGAAATTGAAAGAGAGGAAAACCAAAAGAATCATATCCGGGATTTTCTCAGAGATACATATTATTTAGAATCTAACGAGATTAACACTAAAGATAGTAAAGACCTTGTAATTCATCTTGGTAAAACTAATAAAGAAAAAGTTGGGGTAATAATTGAAGCTAAAAGACCGGGGAACAAAAGTGAAATGTTTTCACCCGAACGACCTTTTACAAAAGCCTTATCTGAAATTATCCTGTATTACCTTGATGAACGCTCTAAACAAGACAATAATGAACTCAAAAACCTAATTATTACTAACGTTTACGAATGGTATATTTTTGATGCTAATGTTTTTGATAAGGTTATTTATCGAAATACTAAAATCAAAAATCTGTATCAAACCTACCTCAATGATAAAAAGGATACACCTTTTTTCTATGAAGAAGTTGTAAAAATTTTACCGACAATTGATTCTGAAATTATCTGCACTCAATTTGATATTCGTGATTACGATAATATCGTCAGAAATGATGATAAATCAGATGATAAAAATCTAATTGCACTCTACAAAATTCTTTCACCTAACCATCTTTTGAAAGTTCCGTTTGCAGACGATAGCAACTCACTTGATTCAGGATTTTATAAAGAGCTGTTACATATTATCGGGCTTGAGGAAATAAAAGATTCAGGCAAGTTTGTCATCCAGAGAAAAAAGACAAACCGAAATTCAGGTTCTTTAATTGAAAATACTATCAATCTACTTGAAACTGAGGGGTTTGGAAAAATTCATAACCTATCTACTTTTGGAGATACCAGAGATGAACAGCTATTCAATATTGCACTTGAACTTGTAATTACATGGATTAATAGAATTCTATTTTTGAAATTGCTTGAATCCCAGCTTGTAAGTTATCACAATGGAGATAAAAGTTACCGCTTTTTAAATAAAGGTGTTATATTTGATTTTGATGAACTTTACAAACTTTTTCATCAGGTTCTGGCGAGACTGCCAAAAGACCGGACAGAAAAAATCCAGTCAAAATATATCAGAATACCGTATCTTAATAGCTCCCTATTTGAAATCAGTGATATTGAGCAACAAGGAATCAAAATAAACTCTCTTGATGATTCGGAAAAACTTGAGTTTTTCGGTAGTACTATTCTAAAAGAAGATAGAAAAATTTCAAAATCATTACCTACTATCGAATACTTATTCAAATTTCTTGATGCTTATGATTTTGCAGGTGAAAGCTCAGAGGAAATTCAGGAAGAGAGTAAGTTACTGATAAATTCATCAGTATTAGGTAAGGTTTTTGAAAAAATAAACGGGTACAAAGACGGTTCATTCTTTACACCCGGATTCATTACTATGTATATGTGCCGTGAATCAATCAGATTGGCTGTGGTTCAGAAATTCAGAGTTCAGTATGGTTGGAATATTGAACACTTTAACGACATTAAAAACTACCTTGTTGACCGTAAAACATTAAAGGACATACTTGAATTTAATGAAGTCATTAACTCTCTCAGAATCTGTGACCCCGCAGTTGGTAGCGGACACTTTTTGGTTTCTGCACTTAATGAAATGATTGCTATTAAGAGTGAACTTGGCATTCTTGCAGATTCATCAGGTACAAGAATCCGGGATTATGAAATAGTTGTCGAAAATGATGAACTGATAATTACTAATTTTGAAGGTGATATTTTTGAATATAAAATCAGAAATAACAGACCACTCAATAGTGAAATACAACGTTTACAGAAAACTCTGTTTCAAGAGAAACAGACAATTATCGAAAACTGTTTGTTTGGAGTGGACATAAATCCAAAATCTGTAATAATTTGTAGATTACGTCTATGGATTGAGCTTCTCAAAAATGCTTATTATAAAGAAGAAACCGGATTTAAGGAACTTGAAACACTTCCGAATATTGATATTAATATTAAATGCGGTAACTCGCTTGTTAGCAGATTCCCACTGGATAGCGACCTCAAAAAGGCTCTTAAAAGTATAAAGTATGATATAAAAGCATATCAGGGATTTGTTCAGGATTACAAAAATGAGAAGAATCGTGAAGTAAAGCAGGAATTACAAAAGTTAATTAATGACATCAAGAATCATTTTTCAAAAGAAATCAACCAACTTGATAAAAGAATGATTGATTTTAATAATGCAAAAGGTGAACTCGAAAAATTACAGGGACAATTTTCAATACTTATGAGTGATGCCGATAAGCTTAAATACGAAAAAGAAGTTGAGATTGCTACTAAAAAGAAGTTGAAATACGAAGCTATATTTAATGATTTCACATATAACCCATTATATGACAATGCTTTTGAATGGCGTTTTGAATTTCCTGAAGTATTGAATGAAAATGGTGATTTTGTTGGTTTTGATGTTGTGATTGGGAATCCGCCGTATTTTTCGATTACAGTTTTGAACGAAAATATAAAGAAAGTTTTAGCAAGTTTGAATTATTCAACATTTACAAAATCAACTGATATCTATACAATTTTTATTGAACGTGGATTTCAAATGTTAAATAATTCTGGATTACTTGCTTATATTACATCAAATAAATGGATGCGTGCCGGATATGGAGAGCAAATCAGGGGTTACCTTTCAAACAGAACAAATCCTTTAAAGTTAATTGATTTTTGCGGTTTTAAAGTGTTCGAGTCTGCTACTGTTGATACAAATATAATCATTAGTGCAAAGTTCAATGAAAACAATTTTCCATTTTATGCTTGTAACGTAAATAAAGATTTTACTATTGATACTTCAATTGAAAATTATTTTGGAATTAATAAACAATTGATGCCAAAAATTAGCAAAGACGCATGGGTGATTTCATCAAACATTGAATTGCAAATCAAAGAGAAAATTGAACGAATTGGTACTCCCCTTAAAGATTGGGATTTAATTATTAATCGAGGTATTACTTCTGGTTTAAATGATGCATTTATAATAAATAATAAAAAGAAAGATGAATTAATTGCCAAAAACCCAAAATCTGCTGAGATTATTAAGCCAATACTTCGTGGACGTGATATTAAAAGATTTAAAGTTGAATTTGCTGATTTATGGATTATTAATTCACATAATGGCATAAAAGAAAAAAATATACCACGTATAGATATTCCTAAAGATTTTCCAGAATTATTTGAACATTTAAAAAAATATGAAAACGAATTATTGAAAAGACTTGACCAAGGTGACCATTGGACAAATCTTCGAAATTGTGCTTATATTGAAGAATTTGATAAGGAAAAAATTTGCTTTTCAAAGGCTTCTAAAGAACAAGCATTTTATAACAATAACTCAGCTGTTAAATATTATTTGTTAAATACTTGTTATTTCATTATTCATAAAAACTCAAATATATTTTTAACTTCAATACTTAATTCTAAATTAGCAAGATTTGCATTTTTAAATTATTATCAAAGTGGTGGTATTAATGGCGAAATCACAATTCAAGGAATTTTAGAGTTACCAATTCCCAAAATTACACCCGAAGAGCAAAAACCCTTCATAGATTTAGTAGATATTATCCTTGCCAAGAAAGAAAAGAATGAAGACACGAGTAAAGAAGAAAAACAGATAGACTTGATGGTGTATAAGCTGTATGAATTGACTTACGACGAAGTAAAAATAATTGAGCCGGAGTTTGATATGAGTAGTGAAGAGTATGAGAGATTTGAGGTGTAAGGGATAAAAGATGGACTTTAATAAAGAAATAAATATGATTACAGATTTGGAGAAAGAAGGTATATTCGAAGGCTATTGGTGGATTCCGGAAAATCCTGATGAAAAAATTGCAGGTGTAGCAAAATATGATGGTAAACATCATATAGTTCTAAAGCTTTATGGTCATTTTTCATGTATGGAATTATTTAAAAAAAATCAACCATTTCAGGTGATTCTTGGTCAATACGGTTTTAACAATAGAATATCATTGTTGGACTGCTATGGTTCATTTCCTTCGATGTCTAAAACACTTGATGGAGTTTTTGATTATTCGTTTTTTACTTGCGATGAATTTATTGAAGGTTATCATGTTCAAAAAATCTCAGAACTGCTCATAACAAGGGTTGATATATCTTTTACTAATCTTTCTCATTGGTTTGATTCAAGGTTTAATTTGGATGAATCAGCTATAGAAAGTGATAATTTAGTTAAGAAAAGTGATTATCTTTTAAATGATGTTGTAGTTTTATCAGACGGTTTGAAAATTGAATTTATAAGTCATTTAACTTCAACAACACCTAATAATATTAGAAAACAATCTGAAGTAAAATCATACATTAGTCTGTATCATTCAGAAGGGAAAAGTTTATCATACTTTAAGAAGATTATTTCAAAACTCCAAGCGCTTTTATCATTTGCTATGAGGGGGCAGGCATACCCTAAGGAAATAAAAATTTTCCCAACTGAATGTGGTTTACAAATAGATAATTTCATTCTAAATAATGATTTAAAGATAAAATATGTTTTCCCTCAGCGCGGTGATTTTAATGAATGTAAGGAAAAATTAGCTCAAAATATGTTATTCAATTATTCTCATGTTAAAGAGAACATTTCTGAAATTTTAAGTAAGTGGATAATTGAATCTGAAGAATTTGGTTTAGCTTTTGAATTGTATTTTTCAATTTTATTTAACCAAAATATGTATATGGAACATAAGTTTTTGTCTTATGTCCAAGCAATTGAAGGTTTATTAAGAATATTTCAAGATGGAAAAACTATTATTGACCCTGAGAAATTTGTTGATGATATATACAATCCTATAAAAAATATTTTACCAAAGTATATTGATAATTCATTTAAAAGTAAAATTTGCACTGAAGTAAAAAGACTAAACGATTTAAGTTTAAAAAATAGGATTGATTTAATTGTTCAAGATTTTTCGATTGATTTTAAAACTAATTTGTTTTTTAAGGGTATCAATGAATCTTGCTTTACAAGAGATATCGCCGATATTAGAAATTATTTATCTCATTTGTTTGTATCTGCTCCTAACTCATATAATAATCATGAGTTATTTAATAAATATATTCATAGATTGAAGGTGTTGCTGGAAATACTACTTTTTAGAGTTATTGGTTTGGAACAAAAAGAAATTGAGGAAATTATCCCAAGAAGTTTTTTTAAATAATAGATTTAATATGTATATTGAGAATATCTTAACCAAAATAGTGAATTGATTCCATTAATTGCTACTAAAGTTTGTGTAACAATTATTGGGTAGTATGAATTATTTGCAAAATAGGAAGTAAAATTTATCTGACATGAATATTCCTGATTTCCGTTGAAACAATATTTAATTAACTTATGAAAATCACCATCAACTTCGACCCTATAATATTTGAGGACTTGCCCCTGAGGAGAAGTCCTCAGATGAATTGATTTATCAAGACTTAAAGACTTATTCCAATAGTTCTGCCAGTGAAATACATAATAGAATTGGAATTGAAATTCCTATTAGGAAAATTAAAGATTTTCTTTATAAAATGGTTAAATCCAATGAGATTAATGTTATCGGCAAACTAAGATGGGCTAAATACTCTATAAACAAAAACTATGTAAAATAAATTTGATTTTGTTTATAGAATGTTTATAGAATGTTTATAGTAAATGTTTATATTTTATTTATTTGATTTGTAAATAATGTGATTAGCGATATAAATTGTACAAATAAGTAAATAGACCTAATGGTATATAAATCTACTTATGATGAAGTAAACTGAGAAATTTGCATTTTATTAGATTATGTAAAATACATAATCAATTTATAAATAATAAAAGGTTAAGAAATGATTATCTGTAAAAATCTGAATCAATCTGAACCTATCATTACTATTGATGATTGGAAAAGACTTTGTCCTCCACAAAAGAAAGATGAGCACTGGAAAGATGGCAGAAGTGCAAAAGAAACTGCTAAACTCTGGATAAATGGTGCACCTGTTGAATATCTTGATACCATCAAGCCTTTAAAAGTCTGCTCCGAAATAGTATCACCGGAATATGTATCATATTTTGATAAAAATGGTGGAAATGGTAGAAACCATGATTTATTAATTTTGGATACAGCAAATAAAATTGTTGTTGGAATCGAATCTAAAGTTGATGAAGCTTTTGATAAGACAGTCGAAAAGAGATATTATGATGCAATTATTGACAAAGATAAAAATAAGGACTCTTTGGCAAAAGAGAGAGTTGAAGAATTAATCCCAGCCTTATTCAATCAAAAACTTGAGACTATTTCTCAATTAAAGTATCAATTACTAACATCAGTAGCCGGTACTATAGCTGAAGCTAAAAAGAAGGAATGCAAAAAGGCAGTATTTTTAGTTCAAACGTTCATATCACAACAAATGAACTCAAAAAGACACAGACAAAACCAATTAGATTTGGATTACTTTGTTGAAATAATTAGTAATGGTATGTATAAAATCATTCACGATGGAGATTTACTTCATATTGGTACACTTCCGGGAAATGAATTTATTCCTAAAGATGTTGATTTGTATATCGGTAAATATTCAATCAGATTATAACAGAATTTAATTCAACCGTCAATGAACGTTAGTTTGTTGTAAGTGTACCACTTTTTTGGGGTGGTACACTTTCACCGAAACAGGTGGTAACTTTTAGCGAAAATATACATAACAAAAGACGTTTATGTATGTTTCGGAATTGATATAATACAAAAACTTACAATAATTTTACATAATGTCCTTCATTAGTGTTTTAGTTGTGTATAATTTTATAAATAGGACATACTAATTATGAATACCAGAAGAAAATTTATTAAAAATACAAGTGCCCTTACGGTAGGTTTAATCGCAAATAATTTCCTTTTCAATAGCAAGGCATATTCTAAAGATAATATTGATAACAAAATACTCGGAACAGAAAATTTATTTCAAAATCCACCTTTGTTTGATACTACAAATGTGATGATGATAATGAATTCAACACATGAATTTGTTTCCGGTGTTAATAGCAATATTATAAGTCTTGGAGGGGGTTTTCCCGCACCCACAATAAAAGTAAAAAAAGGAGATACTTTAAATGTGTCTTTCCATAATATGCTTGGAGAAAATACAAATATTCATTGGCATGGGATATATGCACCTGAGAATATGGACGGGCATCCCTCAAATTTTCTTAAACCGAATCAGGCTTTTACGTATGAATATCAAATAATACAAAGAGCCGGAACTTATTATTATCATTCGCATAACCACATGACTACAGCTAAACAAGTTTATAATGGAATGTACGGATTCCTGATTATTGTAGATGATGAAGAAAAATCCCTAAATTTACCGTCGGCAGAATTTGAGATGTTAATGGCAATACAAGATATAAGATTAGGAACAAATGATAAACTCTTATATGCTCCAAATGCTCTTGATAAGATGGAAGGCTGGTTAGGCAATATTACTCTCCTCAATGGAATCATGAATACAGTAAAAAAAGTCAGCAAAGATTCTTATCGTTTAAGGTTAGTCAATGCATCAAATGCAAGGATTTACAAATTAGCTTTTGATGATTTAAGAACATTTAATATAATCGGTACAGACGGAGGACTTCTCGAAAAGCCATTTGAAGTGACATCTGTTTTTTTGGGACCTGCTGAAAGATTGGATATAATTGTTGATTTCAAGGGTGACTCCGTTGGAAATTCAGTGAAATTTATATCCGAATCATACGATCCACCTGTGGGACATATGGGAAAACCTACTTATCCGCAAGGAATAAAACTTGATATAATAAGATTTGATATTCTGGATGAATCCAAATCTTCATTTACTTTACCTTTAAAATTATCTGTAATTGAAAAAATTCCTGAATTAAATTCAGTAAAAACAAGAAATTTTGAACTTCAGATGCAAATGATGAGTATGAAGCATACTATCAATAATAAATTTTACGATATGGATAGGATTGATGAAACAATCAATTTCGGTGATATTGAAATCTGGAATTTTGTAAACAAAGATATTGATATGATGCATCCGATTCATATACACGGCTTACAATTTCAAATTCTCAGCCGATCATCATCTCCTGAAATACCCGAATATGAGCAGGGATGGAAAGATACTTTTTTGATAAATGGCGGTGAAACAGTTAGAGTTATTGCCAAATTTAACGGTTATGAAGGCAAATATTTGCTTCACTGCCACAATCTTGAACACGAAGATGACGGTATGATGCATAATTATAATGTTATCAATTCTACATCCGTTGAAAATGAATCAAAAAGTGCAATTGAAATATATCCAAATCCCGCTAAAGATTTTGTAACAATTACAAATATTGACCAATCGAATATTAATGATTTGAAGATATTTGATTTTAATGGAAATATTATAACCAAATACAAATCAAGTTTAAATAATGGAATTCTGACTATAAACTTATCGGACATAAGCAGTGGAAATTATTTTATTACGTTGAAAAATCAACTTTTAAAGTTTAGCATTGTAAAATAAAATATTTTTAAAAAAGCAACAGACATATTTTAAACAGACTGTTGCTTCAATTTTACAGTTTAAAATACTTCTTTGAGCTGGATTGTGGTTATGCAAGTTCTACTGTCACTCATCGATTGTACAATTTCTTCACCAACCAAATTATTATATTTAATAGTAAATGTGATGTTTCGGTTTCTTGGTAGCCATATTTCGAAAAAGCCGTGTTTTAAAGTAGCAATATTTCCATCAAAATAAATCGATCCATTCTCATCTTCAGCCTTAACTTTTACATTCTTTTCAAACAATTCTCCGGTACAACTCGAAGGGTAATGTAGAGTGCATTCATGTGTAGTATTGATATAAGGTGCAACTGCAATATAAAATAAACTATCGGGCAGAGCTTTTTTAACTACACTACCATCAGGAAAGTCAAAAATTACTTCTGTTTGTGTAATATGTGAAGTAATTTTAGGTGCTGAATCTCTCCACTCATTTGCCTTAGCTATTGACTGCTTTGCATCAAGGTTTACCAAATCGCTACTTAAATTATTATAGTCAGGTTCAGTAGTGTTTGAACAACCTGCTGTAAATAAACTCAGAACAAACATTATTATAATTAATGTTTTCATCAGTACTCCAAAAAGGATTTATTTAAAATTAAATTTCACGATAATTATATATGCAAAAATAAACATATTTAATTATGATACAACAAAAAAAAAATAACTGTAACTTTCTATAACTATTTCACTTTAAATCCATTCTTCATTAGATTGGATTTAGCTGATTCAAGTGTAACTTCCTCTAAAGTCATTTTACATAAAGGGCATTTACCTGCTTCATCAGATATAACATTCCAATGCATTGGGTCCTGAAATACTTTACCATCTTTGTTTATATCAATTTCATAGACATCAATTTTGCCTTTTCTGATTATTTTGGAATTATCTTCATTTGAACTCTGCTTAATTTTGTTATTATGGTCTTGTGCATTTTGAGTTTTCTGTTCGTCCTTAATTGTTGATTTATTTGTCTCGCCATGATTATGTCCAGTCATCGCAGGTCCGCCATCAGGACTCATCATACTTGGTTTACCTGCTAACTGTGCGGCAGCATCAATACTAAATGTACCATTGATTGCAATTTCTTCACCTTCCATTAAACCACTTTCAACCAAATAGCTCTCTCCCAAAGCAGGTCCCAAAGTTACTTCACGCATGATAAAATTGACTCCCTTATCTGAATTTGATTTAATGTAAACAACAGAACGTTTGCCTGTCCACATAACGGCTGTTTTGGGCACAACAATTGAATTTGATTTGTTGGTCAATTTAGCTTCAACAAAACCGGAGACAAACATTTCAGGTTTTAGTTTTCCGTTTGCATTATTATACTCTACTCTTGCTTTTACCACCCTTGTTTTAGGGTCAATTATAGGGTCGAGCCAGGTTATGTTTCCCTTAAAAGAATTGCCGGGCATAGAGGCTACAGTAAAGTCAACTTTATTACCTTTTTTTATACAGTTCATATCTGATTCATACACATCAAATAATACCCAAAGTTTAGAAAGGTCTGAAATTTCGTAGATAGTTTCTCCTCTGCGTACATAGTCACCCAAATTGATCATTTTAGATGTTACAAACCCTGCAACATCTGCTTTTATCGGAAATTCATCCTGTGTCTTTCCTGTAGTCAGAATTTCTTCAATTTGTTTATCAGATAGTTTCCAGTTTTTTAACTTTTCTTTGGCTGATGTAAATAATTGAGGTTGCGATTCAGCTATTTTTTGTGCTTCTAATAATTCTTCCTGAGTTGTAACCAATTCAGGTGAATAAATATATGCAATAATTTGTCCTTTTTTCACAAATTCACCTGTAAAATTCACCAACAATTTTTCAATTCTACCAGGTATATGCGAAGATTGAGAATAAACTAAACGTTCATCCGCCTGCACTTTACCACTCAAACGAACTTGCTTAATGGGATTCATTTTTCCCACTATTGCTGTACTCACATCAGCTAACTGCATGGCTATAGAAGACATGCTTACAGCATTAGGGTCAATATCTGAGTTTTGGTCATCATCCAAGGGGATTAAATCCATACCACAAATCGGACAGTCGCCAGGCTCATTTTGACGTATTTGCGGGTGCATGGAGCAAGTCCAGACCGTCTCGTCGGCTATTTCAGTTTTCTCGTGTTCAAGGTCATCGTGAGAAGTACCCTTATTACCGCCAAAAATCAACCAACCTGCCAGCAAACCAATAATTAGAGTGATTGATGCTATTATTAATGTTTTTTTATCTATTGCTTTCATGTTATTTCTTAATTTGATTTTTTAATAATTGTGCATTTAGTGCAACTATTACCGTACTAAGACTCATTAAAACAGCACCGACTGCAGGACTTAGAATGATGCCAACGCCTGCCAGAACTCCGGCAGCCAACGGCACCGCCACAATGTTGTAACCTGTTGCCCACCAAAGGTTTTGCATCATTTTTTTATATGTAGCAGTACCGAAAAGAATCAGGTTGGCAATGTCATTGGGATTGCTGTTTACCAATATTATATCTGCGGTTTCTGCGGCTACATCCGTTCCCGACCCGACTGCAATACCAACATTAGCCTGAGCTAAAGCTGGTGCATCATTCACGCCATCACCAGTCATAGCTACAAACTCTCCCTTTTCCTGAAGTTTTTTAATGATACGTTGCTTGTCTTCCGGTAGCACTTCTGCGTAAAAATCGTCCAGTGATAGTTGTTCGCTAACCGCTTTTGCTACTTGATGGTTGTCACCTGTGACCATCAAAACCTTTATCCCTCTGTCTTTCAGTGTTTGAATAGCTGATATGGATTCAGGTCTGATTTCATCTGCAAGAGCGATGAAGCCTGCCAACATATTGTCAATCAGAATAAAAACCACAGTTTCGTCTTCTGTCTTGAATGCGTCAGAAGGCGTTTCTATTCCATGTTCTTTCAACATTCCCGGACTTACTATTTTGATTTCCTGCCCTTTTAAAGTTGCCTTTATTCCTTTCCCTGTGATGTTTTGGAAATTTTCTGGTTCGTCAAACTTTAAGTTTTCTTTTTTAGCTTTTCTAACGATTCCTCCTGCAATTGGGTGTTCCGAACTGTTTTCAACCGAAGCTGCAATTTGAAGTAACTCATGGTCTGTCTGTTTTTCTGTGGTACTCTTGAAACGGGTTACCCCAAACTCTCCTTTGGTCAGAGTTCCTGTTTTATCAAAAATGATAGTGGTTAATTTTCGTGCATTTTCAAAAGCGGTTCTGTTTCGAATGAGCAATCCATTTTTTGCTGAAACCGCTGTAGAAATTGCTACAACCAAAGGTACAGCCAATCCTAATGCATGAGGACATGAAATTATCATCACAGTAACCATTCGTTCCAGTGCATACTCAAATTCTTTTCCCAGACTTAACCAAACAATCAAGGTTGTAATCCCTGCACCCAAGGCAATGTAGAACAACCATGCGGCTGCTTTATCAGCCAAATTTTGGGTTTTAGATTTAGTTTTCTGTGCTTCTTTGACCATTCCAATCACTTTATTCAGATAGGAGTCTTCTCCTGTATGTTTGACTTTGATTTTTAAGGTACCATTGTCATTTACTGAACCACCAATCACCTTATCGTCCTTTTTCTTAGAAGCAGGTTTCGATTCTCCGGTAAGCATTGATTCGTTCACATGGCTTTCTCCTTCAATTACCGTTCCATCAGCCGGAATCTTTTCCCCTGGTCTTACCAGAATAATATCATTGCTTTGCAAATCTTCAATTGGTACATCTTCATGTTCCCCGTCCTTATTGATTCTTCGGGCAGTGGAAGGCATCATTTTGGCGAGTTCTTGAAGTGCGTTTGATGCACCCATCACAGATTTCATTTCTATCCAATGGCCTAAAAGCATAATGACTATCAGGCTTGCCAATTCCCAAAAAAAGATATTACCACCAAGCCCGAAGACAACTGCCGAGCTGTAGAAGTATGCAACGGATATTGCCAGAGCAATCAAGGTCATCATTCCGGGGGCTTTCTTTTTAACTTCATCAACCAATCCTTTCAAAAAAGGCCATCCGCCATAAAAGAAGATGATAGAGGAAAGCACGAACTGCACATAGCGATCACCATTGAAGCGAAGCTCATAACCAACCAGTTCTTGAATCATTGGTGCAAGCACTACGATAGGGAGTGTTATGAACAATGAAATCCAAAATCGCTTTTTGAAATCTTCTATCATCATGACATGATGGTCGTGATGGTCATTATGAGAGTCGGGTTGGTTTTTATGACCACTCTTGTCATGATGCTCATGAGTTTGATGGTGGTTTTGATGCGAATGATTATGATGTTTATTTTCCATGATTATTTCGATTTTGCAGTGATATAATCCAACTCTGCTAATGCTGTGTAGTATTCAGTCAGAGCAGTTGCTTTCATTTTTTGGTATTTCAACAATTGTTGCTGCATTCTCAGTACTTCTTCGAATTCCTTCCCGGAATTACCATACGAAGTAAAAAGTAAGTTTAACGATTGTTGCGAGGTTTGTATTTGTTGTTCGTAAAGTGATAATAGTTGCAACTGTTGTTTTACCTGAAACCAGAGCATTTCATATTCGGAAATAAGATTATTTGCGACTTCTTGTTTTTGGTGATTATAGCTTTCCTGCATCAGTTGGGCTTCTTTTACAGAAGCGTTGTACTTATCCCTGAATATAGGAATACTTACACTTACCATGGGCATAAGAATATCTTTACCATTATCGGGCAATGACATATCAGTGCGGTTGCCTACCATTACATAATCTATACCTACACCCAATTTTGGCATTCCTTGCTTTTGTGCTGTAAATTCTGAGGCTTTACTTGCCTGAATTTGTAAATCCAGTGCTTTTAATGTTGGATTTGTAGAAATTAATGAATCTTTTCTGAAATTATCTGAAATGATTTCGGCTTTCAATGATTCGCTGATTTGTACTATTTCATTTTCAGGTCTGTTCAATAGTTTGTTGAAAGTAGTAAGTAACGGTTTTTCTTTATCACTTAGTATAATAAGATTGGTTTGTGCATCTTTCAGCATAATATCTACTCGTAAAACATCGACCATTGTTCCTTTTCCGTTTTCGAACTTATGAGTCGCAATGTTTTTGTAAGATTCAAGTATTCTGATATTTTCCTGTTCGATACGAATCCAATCTTTTAACTCATATAGAGGATAATAAGCGGATGCCAACCAGTAATAAAGTTTGTTCCGGGCTTCAATAAAATTTTGAAATTTTACTTCTGCCATTAAAGACGCAGCATCGCCCTGTGCTTTTAATGTGCCAAACCAAGGGAACATTTGCGTAAGCGAGAACCTCGCCTGTTGAGGTCCTACCCTTGTTTCAACCGGGGAAATAAAATACCCGAAAGAAAAGGTTGGGTCAGGTAAAGTACTCACCTGAGGCTCTTTCTGTAATGCAGCCTCGTATTCTTTATAGACAGCCTGTAAACCGGGATTGTTTTCAGCGGCTACTTTAAAATAATCGTCCAATGTTTGAGCAAAGCTTATCGAACCGTACAATAGCATTGCTATTAGTATTGCTATATTATTTTTCATGATTTTTGATTTTTTAGTTTATACTCTTCACGCATACAATAAAGCGTAGGAACAATGTAATATGTAATAGCCGCAACAATCATTCCGCCAAAGGCTGGAATAGCCATTGGAACCATAATATCAGCTCCCCGCCCTGTTGATGTAAGAACCGGCAACAATGCAATAATAGTAGTTGTGGTTGTCATTACGGCAGGTCTTATTCTTCGCTCTCCGGCTTCCACAACAGAAGTCCTGATTTCTTTAATTGTTTTTGTACGATTACGTTCAAAACTTTGGTCAAGATAGGTTCCCATCAAAACCCCATCATCTGTTGCAAGTCCAAACAAGGCAATAAAACCCACCCAAACGGCAACACTCAAGTTGACGGTATTCATCTGAAAAAGTTCACGGATATTTGTTCCAAAAATATTGAAATCGGCAAACCACCCCTGTCCGTATAGCCAGAGCATTATAAAACCTCCGCTAAATGCCATAGCCACTCCGGTAAAAATCATTAGCGATGTAGTAACCGATTTGAATTGGAAGTAGAGTATCAGAAAGATGATTAATAATACAATCGGCACGATTATAATGAGCCGTTTTTCGGCACGTACCTGGTTTTCATAACTTCCAGAAAATTTAAAATTCAACCCTGCCGGAACAATTAACTCGCCTGCATCAATTTTTTGTTGAATCATTTCCTGCGCATCGTTCACAACATCTACTTCGGCATAGCCGTCCCTTTTATCAAACAGCACATAACCGACAAGAAAAGTGTTCTCACTTTTTATGGCTTGCGGACCACGTACATACTCCATATCAACTAACTGACTAAGCGGTATTTGTGCTCCGGTGGGTGTTGGAATAAGAATTTTTCCAAGCGATTC
The DNA here is from genome assembly GCA_019637995.1 of Ignavibacteriota bacterium. Lineage (NCBI taxonomy): Bacteria > Pseudomonadati > Ignavibacteriota > Ignavibacteriota bacterium. Next base: position 54,812 of record JAHBUQ010000005.1, on the reverse strand, counting down.
AGGGTCATCTCTTAACTCTCTTGGGTAACGAACCCGTATAGGAAATCGCTCACGTCCTTCAACCGTTGATGAGATTTTCATGCCCCCAATTGCTGTTTCAATGCTTTGTTGCACATCTTCGACACTTAAACCATAGCGTGATATTTCATCTCTGTTGATATTCAGGTGAATGTAAGGTTTTCCTACAATACGGTCGGCAAAGGCTGCTTCAGCTTTTACAGATGGTACTTCTTTTAATATACTTTCGAGCCTCAATCCAAATTCCTCGATTGTTTTGAGGTCGGGACCGAAAATCTTTATGCCCATAGGAGCCCTCATTCCGGTTTGTAACATGACCAAACGAGTTTCTATAGGTTGCAATTTCGGTGCTGAAGTAACTCCGGGTATTTTTGTTACAGCAACGATTTCTTTCCAAATATCATCGGATGATTTTATATGTTCACGCCAATTTCTGAAATAGTTCCCATCTTCATCCGGCAACAACTCATCTGATGAGATACCATTTGCCAGCATTTCCTTATTAGATAGTGTATCTCCATTTTTTAATACAAAGCGGTCATCCCTGTCTGTTTTAAAACGCCTGCGATGCCCTTTGTCATTGAGTTCATATTCAGATTTATAGTTGATAATATTTTCATACATGGAAACCGGTGCAGGGTCAAGCGCAGATTCTACTCGTCCTAACTTACCGACAACCAGTTTCACTTCGGGAATGTTAGTAAGCAACATATCTAATTGCCCTACTACTTTTCTGTTGTAGGCAACCCCTGAATGCGGCATAGAGGTTGGCATGAGTAAAAAGCTGCCTTCATCCAACGAAGGCATAAATTCTTTTCCTATTCCGGGGAATGTATGAGTCATTCCCGACCAAACAGAAGTTGTCCGTATGTTCCATCCAATTTTGTCCGTTCCATTTGCCAGGAACCCAAAAATATTTGAGAATCCCATCCAGATGTTCACGGCTAAGAGTATCAAAAGGGTCGGAATCAATAAAAACTTGACTTTGTTATTCAAACACCAGTTTAATATTCCTTTGTAAGAAATTAGGAGTAAACTAAATGCCCCTAAAATAAAGCCGACCAATAACGCAACAAAAATAAAGTTGATTAGCACACTTTTACCGGCACCGAGCGGTAACCAGTACTTTGCCAAAAGCCAAATAACTCCCACTACCACTAAAACCAATTCAATATTTTCCAAAGCTGTGTGGAAAAAAGGTTTCTTAAATAATTTTTTATCAGAGATTAGTGGTTTAATGAAAGGGATAATGCCAAATAAAATCAATAATACACCCGCCCATACAATATTACTGAATAATCCAATAACACCGGCTAAAATAAGTATAATATTAACCCATCTGTTATGACGTGGATTCTTTATTTTAAAACCAAAAAACCAATGTGCCAATGTGGGCAATATAAACAACGAAACAATTAAAGCAGCCACCAAAGCAAATGATTTTGTAAATGCAAGAGGTCCAAATAATTTACCCTCGGCTGCCTGCATAGTAAAAACAGGAATAAAACTTACGATAGTTGTGGAAACTGCTGTAAGAATTGCCGAGCTTACTTCTGCCGAGCCATTGTAAATTGTTGTTATCAATCTTTGTTCGGGTGGAGCTTCGTCAATATGTTTAACTATGTTCTCCGAGAGAATTATTCCCAAATCAACCATAGTGCCAATGGCAATAGCAATACCGGAAAGAGCCACTATATTTGCATCTACACCAAAATTCCGCATTGCAATAAAAACCATAAGCACAGCAATAGGCAATAAACTTGATATGAGTATTGATGCTCTAAGGTTATAAATCATAACAATTATAACCAGAATAGTTATGAGAATCTGAAGCGACAAAGCTTCTTCCAAAGTGCCAAGTGTCTCATAAATCAATTCAGAACGGTCGTAAAACGGAACAATGGTGAGCTGACTTTCTACACCATTTGCTAATGTTTTTTTCGGTAAGCCGGGTGAAATTTCTGCAATCTTCTCTTTCACATTGTTGATAACCTGCAATGGATTAGCACCATACCTTGCAACTACTACCCCGCCAACCACTTCGGCTCCGTCTTTATCAAGAACACCCCGGCGTGAAGCTGGTCCAAGTGCAACATTAGCTATATCCTTAATACGAACAGGCACATTATCCTGAACTGCAACCACGGCTTTCTCAATATCTTCTACATTTTTTACATAACCTAATCCACGTACAAGGTATTCTGCCTGATTTATCTCTATTGTTTTAGCCCCCACATCACGGTTCGATTTCTGAACTGCCTGCATAACCTTATTCAATGGAATATTGTAGGCATTTAATGCGTCAGGGTTTACGTCTATCTGGTATTCCTGTACAAATCCCCCAATTGAAGCTACTTCTGAAACACCTTCTGTTGCATTTAATCCGTATTTTACATAAAAATCCTGAACAGTGCGTATCTCATGTAAATCCCATCCCCCGGTTGGATTTCCTTCTTTATCACGACCTTCAAGCGTGTACCAGTAAACTTGTCCCAAGGCTGTAGCATCGGGTCCTAATGTGGGTTGAACATCATCGGGTAATAGACCGGAGGGAAGAGAACTTAACTTTTCCAATATCCGTGAGCGTGACCAGTAAAATTCTATATCTTCTGAGAATATAATATAAATGCTTGAAAAACCAAAAATTGAAGAACTCCGTATTGTTTTCACTCCCGGAATACCAAGAAGATAGGTGGTTAACGGATATGAAATCTGGTCTTCAATATCTTGTGGTGACCTACCATTCCAAGGCGTAAAAACAATCTGCTGATTTTCGCCAATGTCCGGAATGGCATCAACAGGAACAGGGTCTTTCGGTAAAAATCCCGTGTTCCAATCGAATGGAGATGTTATAATTCCCCAAAAAACTAAGATAATTAGTAAGAGAACTGTTACTAACTTGTTTTCGAGGAAATATTTTATGAATTTATTAAGCATAATATTTGGTAGTTTAAACTTGCAGGCAGTTATTACCACTGCCTGCATTAATAGTTACTTATTTCACTTTAAATCCATTTTCAGTTAGATTCATTTTTGCTTCATTAAGTGAAACTTCTTCTAATTTCATATTGCACAGAGGGCAATCGCCTGCTTTGTCTGAAATTACATTCCAGTGCATCGGATCCTGGAATACTTTACCGTCTTTGTTAATATCAATTGTATTCAGGTCAATTTCACCTTCCCGAATAATTGATTCCGCCTCTTGTTGTATTTTCATATCTTTGGGATGTTCTGAATTGTCTTGTTCATTACAACCGACAAATAATGAAATTGCTATGGCAAAAATAATTGCCGATAATAATAAGCTTCCTTTTATTTTCGAGAAGCCCTGATATTGATTCATCATCTTCAACCTCACTTAATTGATATTACAAAATTATTCTTTAACTTCGAAATCATTCTGCTTTAAATTCCTGATAGCATCTTTGATTTTTACTTTTTCTAATTTCATGCCACAAATCGGGCAATCAGCCGCTTTGTCTGAAATAACATTCCAATGCATTTGGTCTTGATAAACATAACCATCCTTATCGGAATCCAATTCATAAACATCAATTATACCTTTTCTTATTATTGTAGTATCACTGTCGTTTGAGTTGTGTTTTTTATTGTCGGAATGACCGGAGTGGTTCTCATGCCCCTTCATCATACTACATTGTGCACTAAGATTAGATGACGAAAATGTCATGACTAAACCTATTCCGAAAATAATCGGAATAATCCTTTTTTTTAGACTGAATCTATTCATTTTGATACCCTTTTATTTATTTATGATAAGTTTTCTTACAATAGAATAAGATTGTGTATTCAATGTAATAAAATAAATACCTGACGGTAATTCAGAGCCATCAAAATTTATCCTGTGAATACCCTCTGTCTGAAATTCATTCGCTAATACTTTGATTTGACTACCTCTTATATCAAGCAGATTGATAATTACATATTGACTCTCTGGCAAAGTATAATTTATTACTGTTGTAGAATTGAAGGGATTAGGGTATGCTTGTAACATTAAGCTGTTGTTGTCGGAAGATTCGTAAACATCTGCAACCATACTGACAAGTATTTCAATTGGTACAGTAATAGGTCCGTGATGTGGGTCACCAATCAGTATGTCTGCTTTATATAGTCCTGAATTAAGACTTGTAGCATCAACTATAAGTTTAATTTCAATACTATCCGAAATTGGAATTTCACCTGATGTTGAACTAAAACTAATCCAAGGTTCAGTAGCACTTATCTGATAGCCAAGACTGCCAGAAGGTCCGGCATTTGCAATATGAAGCGTAAGGTAATTCTTTTGACCTTTAATTACTGTTTCATAAATCTGTACGGGATGTGCAGATAGACTGGCATAAGCCCTCGACATAGAGAAAGTAATAAAAATTACTATTATCATCAGAATTTTTGTTTTAGACATATAATATCTCCAATATTTTTGTAAAATGAAACCGTTAGCAACAAGTATCAGACAGGGCAAAGATTGCCCTGTCTGAAAATGATTTTAATTGTTTCTTGTTCTGAAATGAGTTATTATATTAGTATTATCTAAACCTTTATTATGACAATCACAGTCCGACATCATACCCATACCACGCAACATCATTCCATTATTCATCATAACGGATTTCATGTGATTCATCATATCGCTGTCCACAAACATCATATAGTCAGTGTTAGCTTCTAAATCCGAATCCGGTTTGAATTCACATCTTGTCTTATCGGAATTCCATTTGAAATCGCCTTTCGTATGGTGGTTTTCTTTAAGATGTTTCATCATTGTACCGTTCGACATCATTGAATTCATATTCGAATGGTCATAATTGAAACAATCCTCGCCTGAAGCTTCTGAAGCAAAATATCGTCCTATAAGGACAAAATTATCTTCGATAATTTTAGTATCCACAGGTGCGGCAAATTCGATAACAATTGGTTCATTGATTCCAATATTTTCTGAATTATCGCTTGGAGAAATCATTAAAAAATTTCCCACATTCTGACCTACAGGACTATTGTCCATCATATTAGAACAGCCTGCAAAGAATACAGATGATACCAGCAATAAAGCTGTAGTAATTTTAAGTGTTGTTTTCACTATTTCACCTTTTTTTTAGTAAGTAAAAAAAATTATTTTATTAAGAAAAACATTACAATCTTTCTCACAGGCAGAGTCCATATATTGAGACTCTGCCTTTGAAGAATTTATACTGATTATGACTTGCTCATATTACTGCATTCAGCAGCACATTTTTTACAAGCTTCCGCACAATCTTTACAACATACATGATGTGAAGCATGTTTACTGCATTCAGCAGCACAAGCTTCACAAACTTCAGCACACAAAGCACACAGTTTTTGACTAAACTGAGAGTCCCTCGCCTCAAATCTTGCGCATAAGGCACAGATATCGGCACAGTCGCGGCATATTTCTATGCAATTATGATTACCGTCTTTAATACAATCGGCAATACATCTTTCGCAAGCAATCAGACACGCTAAACACGCATCTATACAATTTGAACTTGTCATTTTGTTGCTCCTATGATTAATTATTTATTGAACCCTGGTTAACCCAGGCTTTGATTTTAGCTATTTCGCACTCATCACTTATGTAACTTTTCATACTACCGGTTAAGCTTTTTGTTAATACATCGTTCACAGTATATTTGTTGACATTGTCGTATCCTTCAAGATTAATCTTAGCGGCACTGAAAGAGTTGTTATGACATGAAGTACAGTTCTTTTCCAAAATTGGTCTTACGGCTAAATCAAATGATACATTTATTGTATCACATGAAGAATCAATCGGTTTTGTAGGCGCCAGTTCATCCTGTTCACAGGAATTCAAAACAATTCCAAATGATACTACAATGAGTATCATTCCAATATATTGAAATAACCTGTATAAGTTAATTGACTTTATCATAAAATTCCTAAATTATTTTAAATACGTATAGACTTTCACAAACTTTAATTCAACAAATAAAGATTGAACAAAAATTTGACAAATTAAAATAACAGCAAGTTTTGCTCAGTATTTAGCATTTATGAATTGGAGGCTCTTCAGAATCGTTTTTTGACTGAGAGGAAAAATGTATGAACGATATGGTATGACATATCAGTTCCTGTATGGGGTATTCTGTGTCTTTAATGAAATAATCGGATGTTCTAAATAAATTAAAACATTTATTTGAATATAAAACATTATTTACAATTGCGAAATTTGATAAAATATTAGTTTTAATATTAGTTATAAAATCATCATTAATTGAATAAGATAAATCCGAATCCGAACAGCATGCAGATTTTAGTATTTGAATTCCGGTATTCTTGTTATATTGATTATTTGTTTCATTATTATCACCTGATTTCTCTTCCATATTCGTATTATTGCAACAGGAAGATGCTTCTTGATGAGCAGTCGGATTAATATCTGTAATCTTGCAGCCGCAAATAAATTCATTATTGTTATTTGTTGAACTGAAGAAGCTATAATCAATCGAACCTTTAAGTTTACACTTATGTACAGTAATATTCAAACCTATGGCTGATATAGGGAATATCACCAGTAAAATCAAGACAATAATATTTTTAAATTTACCTGTCATAGAACCGTTTAAATTTTTTACAAATGTAAAAACGTATCTATGTTTTTTTCATTGTAATTTTTTAGAAATTTATTTAATTTTCTTCAAATATTTATAATCGAACTCTAATTCTCATATTAACTGCAACATCTTTAGAGTCTGTTGAAATATTAAAAGCTATGCAAATCATACTTCAATCATTGATTTATGAACTACCTTAATTTAAGTAATTTAGTAGGACAAGCATCTTTGTTTGTCTATCTTTAAAATAGTTTTTCAACAGCCACATAAAAAACTATCGTTGACAGAATGAATTAAATTTATTTTGTTTTAGAAATATTTCCACAAAATAACTATTTCTTATTACTAATCCAATAATTGTAAATTTTGCAAACATTATCAAAGTTATATAATAATAACAGTTACGAAAAAGATATTTTTGTATAAAAGGTAATAACTGTATTAGATAATTTATACAATTGGAATAAAAACTTTTTTTGATTAAAAAGTATGCCATTCTACATATATCACCGCATTAATATATTTGATAAAGAAGCTATTCTACATATATCACCGCATTAATAAATTAGATAAATAACACACCTTACATATATTACCATCAAGACTATCGCTTTTTACACACTTAATTTTTTCGTAATCTGAAATGCCGTATTTATTTATACACATTTTAATTAAAATTTCATTTTTGAAGAATATTTGAAAATATCATTTTTTCATTTTTTATGTATTTTGTATGATTTAAATGCTTGTAAAATATATTAGTTATAAGAAAAATAATGCTTGTTTATTAGGGGAATAGTTAGTATCTTTGTAACATGTTTTAACGTTAAACAAATTATTTAAGTCATTATTTTTAAATCATTTAGGAGAACTAAAATGAAAAAAGAAGTTAAAAAAGTTCAGAATAAAATTGAAAATTCTGAAACTGAAAAACCGGAAGAAATAATTGTTTCTTCAGAAGAAAAGTCAATTGTTCCAACTGTCATCGAAGTAACAGTAGCAGAAACAAAACCAGTTGTTGATAATGCTAATGCTCCATCTGACATTGATGTAAAAGATGCTGAGACAAAACCAGTTGTCGATAATGTTAATGCTCCATCTGTCAATGAGCCGAAAGATGCAAAACCTATAGCTGATGACAAAGAAGCTGATACAAAACCAGTTGTTGATAATGCTGTTTTGAACAAACAGAAAATCAAAGCATTAAAGCGTTCTATTGAAAACAAAGAATTAGCGATTGAACGTGAAGAAAAAAAGGTAAAAGAATGGAGAGTTCAAGCTGCTGATAGAGACAAACTTGCAAAGGAACTATTTGACAAAAAGAAATCGGCTCTCGAAGAATTGTTAAAAAAGAATCAAGAAAAATTTAACAAATCAGTAGAAAGAACGCAAAAATTATGGTATTCTTACTCGGACAACTATGAATTAACCAAAATAAAAAAACTTAAAGATGATCTTGCTTTACTTCAAGCAGAACTTTTGAAGTTTGACACCGAACCTACAGAAACAAAATGAATCACCAGAGAAGGCTACCAAAATCGGTAGCCTTCTCACTTTTTAGGAGAAAAATATGCAATTCATATATCAAAAAATTACAGATTTGATTATAGAGAAACTGCAAAAAGGTGTTGTCCCATGGCAGAAAACTTGGAAAACTGCTTATCCAAGAAATTTCGTTTCAAATATGGAATATAAAGGAATCAATTCATTGATTTTAGGACTTTCAGAATTTGAATCGAATTATTTCATCACATTTAAGCAATGCAAAGATTTGGGTGGAACTGTAAAAAGAGATGAGCACTCAAGTTTAGTGGTTTTCTGGAAACCTTTTGTAAGTTTTAAGGAAAACGATATTGATCAACCAACAGCATATATCAATTTCTTGCTTCGCTACTACTATGTCTTTAATATATCTCAATGCAACTTACCGGATAAGGTTCTAAAGAATCGAAATATCATTTCTACAAATCCCAAGTTTACAGAAGCTGAAACAATAATCAACGGTTATAAGAACCCACCAGAAATAAGTATCAACAACATGATACCGAATCCAAGATACTTGCCAAGATTAGACAGAGTAGAAATTCCATCTATCGAGAATTTTCATACCAGTGATGATTATTATGCCTGTCTATATCATGAACTTGCACACAGCACCGGAGGGAAACATCGATTATGTAGAAAAGGTATTATTGATACAATCCAATTTGCAAGTGAGAACTACAGCAAAGAAGAACTCATCGCTGAAATTTCATCAAGCTACTTGTGTAATATATCAGGTATTCAAAAGACTATCGACAACCATTCGGCTTACATCGCTAACTGGCTTCAAGTCTTGAATAATGATAACCGAATGATACTCATTGCCGCATCTCAAGCCTCAAAAGCCTGTGATTATATTTTAGGAACAAAATCAACAAATCAAACGGAGGATTAATGAATATTTTCGCAGCAGTCATGTTAGTTTTATATGTAGCACTAATTGCAGTTGCTATTTATGGAGCATGGAAGTCATTTTGAATAAAAATTATTTAAATGAACTTAGAGATAAGATAGCAACAGCGGTTTTACCAGTGCTATTGAGTAGATGTAAGCATTTAGAATTTCATCAGATAACAGAACTTTGTTATCAGATAGCAGATGAAATGCTAAAATCAAGAGATAAAGAAGTGTCAATTTTTAACAATATAAAGGAATAGAAAAATGAAAGATGAATTTTTCAGCAAGGTGAATTGCGATAGATGTGGTTCTGAATTAAAGACCAGAACAATGTCTTGGTTTACAGATGAAACAATCTGTATGGACTGCTCTTCAAGTGAAGATAATCTGAAAAAGTGCCTGCCTGATAATGGTAAAGGTTATGAAGGATGTGGCTATTTACCAACTATCAATAATGAGGTGAAACAATGACACCAGAAGAAATCAAATCTCAGCTTGACCAGTTTAATGGTTCAGAAAATTACTTTAAACATCCGTTGATTAAGGGGGTAGTTTATACAGATGGAGTCCGTGAAATGGCACAGATTTGTAAGTCATATTGGCTGATTGATGCATGTTTATCATGGCAATTAGATAAAAAGGTTAGTAATCAAGAATTTCAAGTATTCAAGCTGAAAGTGCATGAAGACAAATCTGCAACTTTAAATATTGAAGATGGTAATTATAATATAATTGCCAAACAAGAAATTGAGTTTACAGATTTTCCACTTGATGAAATTGAACTCTATTTCAGCAATTCTGTCTTGTACTTACCATCTGAGCATTGAGTATGGAAATTCAAGGTAAAATAATCCAAGTCTTTGATAATGGTGGCGTTTCAAACGATAGATATACTATTGTAGTTGATGGTTCTGCGTTTGCAATGAATCAAGTTCCTTTTCATCCGACTTATGGTTTTTCGCAATACTGCGGTGAAGCTGAGCAGGGTTATATATGGAACGAAGATTGGGGCAAAGAGATTCATGATATTTCCGAATTACCGGAAGAAACAGTTAAAGCTATTATTCTACGATTTGAGACATTATGATAATGAAATATATTGCTTGGAGTGTACAAACCTAATAAGCAAATATATAAAGTAAATAGATTAGGTGGTTTCTTTTTGTCGGTAACGTCTTTCATTCCACCAAAGATATTACAGATTTAAATGAAACCACACTTTTTTAAAGAACTTGGTCACTGAATTCAAAAAGTAATTCATAGTATAAGTCAAAAAGTGAATAAATTCTTAACAGAACGTCAATGGTGAAGTGATAGTATTATTCAGATAAGTAAGTTTAAAAAAATATTAGGTGAGAATATGTTTATAGTAAAATGGGTAGAGATGGATGATGTTTTTAGTTATTATCCGCAATGTAAAGTGGTTAAGACTTATGAAGAAGCACGAGTTATTAAAAGTGATATGGAAGAAATTTTAGAATCTCAATATGAACAAAACGGTGATATTTTTTCGGGAAAAATAATCAGCGAAATCTATATTTATGAGATAACAGAAATGTAAGTATTGAGTATTAACTATAAAATCGAACGATAAATTGTTAATATTCAAACTACAAAAAGGGTTGACTTATCTAATTAATATTATGACAAAATAGTATTGATAAGACGTTAAAGTATAAATTTTTAAAAACAGATTGTATAATTTTCTAATTGAAGAAAAACATGAGTAAAGTAATTGGTTACAGCAGGATTTCAAGTTCAGTGCAGGAACTTGATGTTCAAAAACAACTTCTTTTGGAATACGCACAACGGCACAGAATGATAATTGATGAGTTTATTGAAAGTGAAACATCAAGCCGTCTGTCTCCGAAAGAACGGAAAATAAATGAACTAATAAATAAACTGAATTCGGATGATATATTACTTGTAGCTGAATTAAGCCGCTTGGGTAGAAATATGCTTGAAACTTTGAATATCATAAATGAACTTACAGTAAAAGGTATTCAAATAATTTTTATCCGGCAACCTGAATTATCAACTAATTCACAACACGGCAAACTTCTGATGGCAATATATTCTTATTTTGCAGAATCCGAACGAGAATTTATTTCGATAAGAACAAAAAGTGGACTTGCTACAGCAAGAGCGAAGGGGCAATTATTAGGGCGTCCTCGCGGAGCAAAGAACTCAAAAGGTAGTCCCTTTGACGAACTCAAAAAAGATATTCTAAAACATTTGAAGCTCGGTATTCCATTGAACTCGATATTGAAGATAATCAACAACCAGTCTGAGCATAATTTGAGCTATTCGGCATTGAGATATTATATCGAGCATGATAGAGAGTTGAATGGTGTGAAGTAAGCAGTGGTGGAGGTCTATTATATCGTTTTTAAGAAGAATGTATCATCGTAGATATTATAATTGAAGAAGCGACGTATAACAGGGATTATACCCAAAAAAAGAGGGGACAATAATGTCCCCTTTTTTAATTTTCATGTCCCTTAACTTTATTAAATACAATAGTTTACATGAATTTTCAAAACTGTCAAAACTTTTGTCAAAACCAATTTGTGAATTTATTTCGTAAGTCTATAATTTTAAACAAGTTATAAAAGAACAACAAGTGGTCAGAGAGGGAGTTGTTCTCTGTCTGACTTTTTTATCTCTATTATAATCAATTTATTACATCATCGGGGTTCTTTTCTGTGCTTTTTGTGTGCCGTTCATATTTAGTAACAACACTTATGGCATCTTTTAGTTTTTCTACTTTGGTTTTGGTCTTATAATGCTTCTCTTGAATTGCTAATGTATGTCCTAAAATATCAGCAGTGGCTTTTATATTGGCTCCTGCATCAATCATTGAGTTTTCAAAGTACTTTCTTATCCCGTGAAATCCTTTATTTTTAATCCCTAACTTATTACATGCTTTGAGCAGACGCCGATGAGGTACTGCATGTGATTTCCAAAAGAATGCTTTTGGCTTTGCCTTAAGTTCCTGGCATAAATTCCACAATTCACTATCCGGTAAAAGAGGTATTTCTCTTTTTCGATTCCCTTTTCCCGAAAAGGAGATATAACCTTCAAAGAAATTATTGCTTTTTAAACTTAATGCTTCACTAATCCTTAATCCTGTCAAGCTGATAAATTTTAACAACTTCCACATTTCCGAGTCTGGAGTAAATTCATTCAATATATTTTCAATCTCACCACTTTCAAATTGCTCTGTCTCATCTTTCTTAAATTGTTGTTTGAAAGACTTTGAGATTGGCGATTCTTCAATATATCCAAGCTCTTTGATGTATGAGAAAAATGCGGAAAGCAAATCCAATGATTTATTGATAGTATTTGGATGCAGTTTTGAAGTGGATATCCTCTCAAATATATCCTTTTTCAGTTGGTTCATCTCATCAGAGTAATAATCCTCTGCTATCCAATTATTCCAAGCCTGTTTATATTTCTTTATTGCTGAGTATGATATAGACTTTGATTTGAATTTCAGGAAATCCTCAAACAGTTCTGATATATCAACCGCTTTTTCTTTATCATTATTTGGATTAAGTACTTCAAGATATCTGTTCTCCAACAATTTCATAGCCAATTTGAAATTCAATTTATCCCATGTGAGGTTTGTAGTTTCTCTTATCCTTTCACCTTTGTGTGATATTGACATATATATAAGCTCTCCCCTTTTAAAAAGGAAAGCATTTTTATATAAATAATGTGATATTGTATTTTTATTCCTACGATTTGGCATTAAACAATTTGAAATTATTATGTCTGTTCAAAACACAAAAATAAACAAAAATAACACAAAAAAGAATATTTTTAAATAATTTATTTTTCAAATTAGTGATTAATAATTAAATTTGTATTACAGGCTTTGAAAATATTGAAAAAATAGATTAGTGAGGTTACAATGACACAAGGTACTGAATACATTTATGATGAAGAAAGCGGACTACTTACAAAAGTATATAACGATATAATTACTATTGAAAGTCATCGCAGTTCATGGCTTGAGGCATATAGTCAAGGCTTGATACCGGAAAGATGTGAAGGGATTTCTCCTTGATGCCAGAAATACTGAAATCAATATTGAAATTAAAGATTTCAAGTTAATTCTTGATTTTGTTAAAGAACACCAAGAAATATTTAAAGGTAAGAGAATTGCAGTTGTAACAAGTGATTCAAGAAAAGGGATAATTCCATCTCTTGTAGAAGCCAAGTCTTCATCTGAATCAAATGTTTTTCAAATTAGAGCCTTTTTTGATTATTCATCCGCCAAATATTGGGCGTTAAGTAAATGGTCTTAAGGGCTAATTTTTAAAAATTACACGCATTTTGTTCAAATATGGTTCAATAAGAAATTTTTTGTATTTTTTCTATATACAATTGTAGCTTTTTTTGTAATTTTGTAAGTCATTTATTGAGAATTCGTAGATAAGTGATTTAATATTAATTATCGAACCGTCGCCGAACATGTCGGCAAGCAGAAATCCGGTGGACTTCGCCTGCCAACTGGCTAATTGATACATTTGTGATTTTAAAATATTAGATTAAGGACATCCAAATTATGATAGAAGCTAAAGTAATAATATCAATTCCCGAAGGAAAATTAAGAGACTACATTGACGGAACAATTCGAGTTGACACTCCAGAAGAATACGTAAGACAGACCGTTGAAAAAAGATTGATTAACGAACACAAATACTCGAAGGAGCAAATCAAAATTGAGTATGGTGTTCAAATGGGTTCAGGTAAAAAACGAGCTGACATTGTAATTTTCCCCAAAGGCTCAATTACGGAGGAAATGAAAGACCAAGATAATATTTGGTTAGTAATTGAGTGTAAAAAAGAAGCTGTAAAGCCAACCGACAAAAACAATGGAGTTGAGCAGATGAAATCCTACATGGCGGCTTGTGGGAACTGCGAATGGGGAATGTGGACAAACGGAATGCACAAAGAAGTTTGGCGGAGAGTTAGAAACGAGCAAGGAAAATATGTTTACGAAGAGTTTAACGATATTCCTTCTGCTGACGGAACAACTGATGAACACGAAAGACCGAATCGAAACACCTTAATAAAAGCATACGAAGACAATTTGCTCTTTACTTTCAAAACATGCCATAACATTATTTACGTTAATGAAGGTTTGCAAAAACAACCTGCATTTTTCGAGTTTCTTAAAATCATTTTTTGCAAAATTCATGACGAGCGAAACTTGCTTGAACCGGTCGAGTTTTTTACCACTTCAAAAGAAAGAAATTACAAAGACGGACAAGCTAGCGTTTACAAGAGAATTTCTAAGATATTTGAGGATGTTAAAAAGCGACACGGACAAATATTTGATAAAAATGATGAAATTAAATTAGCACCAAGAACTGTTACTTATTTGGTTGCTGAACTTCAAAAATATGCACTGCTCACTACAAATATTGACATAAAGGGAAAGGCTTATGAAGAAATTGTAGGTGCTAACCTAAGAGGTGATAGAGGCGAGTTTTTTACGCCTAGAAACGTAATGAAAATGGCGGTTTCCATGATTAATCCTAAAGAAACCGAACGAGTTTTAGACAGCAGTTGCGGCACGGGAGGGTTTGTGGTTACAGCCATGACAGCAGTAATAGATTCTTTGCGTGAAAGAATGGAAACACAATATGGCGAAGAAGAAGGTTGGAATGCTGACGTAAGAAAAGCATTTAACGATAAAATTTCTGAAATAGCTTCTGAAAATTATTTTGGTTTTGACATAAATCCAGACTTGGTAAAAGCTACCAAAATGAATATGGTAATGAATAATGACGGAAGCGGAAATATTCTACAACTTAATTCACTATTACCACCGCAAGAATGGGAAGAAGAAACTAAAAAGAAACTAGCAAAAGCATTAGGGATTTCAGCAAGTGAAATTCGCAATCACAAGAGTTTAAGTCATTTCGATATTATCGTAACCAATCCACCTTTTGGTTCTAAAATTCCAATCAAAGACCATCAAATACTTGAACAATTTGATATTGCCCACATTTGGAATAAAGATGAAAACGGAAATTGGTTCAAAACAGACCGTTTACAATCTAGCGTACCGCCCGAGCAACTTTTTATAGAAAGAATTATCCAACTATTAAAAGAAGGCGGAAGAACTGCAATTGTTTTACCTGATTCTATTTTAGGTGCACCAGGCCTTGAATACATTCGATATTGGTTAATCAAAAACACTAAAATAATTGCAAGTGTTGATTTACATGCAGACGCATTCCAACCAAGAAACGGAACACAATGTTCTATTCTATTCCTACAAAAGAAAACCAAAGCAGAAATTGCTGATGAAGAAAAATCAAGGCAAATAATTGATTACGATATTTTCATGTCCATGATAGACCATATTGGGCATGATAAAAGAGGCGGGAAAATTTTCAAAAGAGACGAAAAGGGAAATATTGTAATGATTGAAGTTGAGGAACTTGTAAAAGAAAAAGATGCTGACGGTAATTTAATTGCTCGTAAAGAAGTTACACAAGAAAAAATAGTGAATGACCAGACTATTCACGTTGCAGACGTTTTTTCAAAATGGAAAATTAAACAAGGAATAGCATGGTAGATAACAGCAATTTAGCATATAAGTTTACAGAAGTTGAAAAGGAAATAGATTACACCTATTTACCCGATCAACTTAAATATACTTCTGTTTCGCTCACTGAAGTTTTTAATAATAAATTACGTTTAGAGGCAAGTGCTTTTAGTATTGAAGCAAAATTTGCAAAAGAAAAAATATTAAATAACAAAAATGGCTATAAATACGCTTGGTCAAAAGATGGTTTTATAGAAAACTGTTTTTATGGTGGTAGAGCTAAAAGAAATTATGTTGCAAAGAATACAGAAGGAGCAGTAGGTTTTTTGGGTAGTGCTGAAATGCTTAATATATATCCAAAAGCTGTGAAATACCTTTCTTCGAATGTTATAAATATAGTGCCATTTAAAGTTGATAAAGGCACGATTTTAATTTCTCGTTCAGGAACAATTGGAAAGGTAACATTTGTAAATGATACCCTTTCTAAAAACTTAATAAGTGAACATGCCATTAGGATTATAGCTAAAGAATATGCAGGTTATTTGTTTACATTTTTTCAAACTGAAACAGGACAAACACTTGTAAAAAGTAACATTTTTGGTGCTGTTGTAGACCAAATTGAACCACAACATTTTGAAAAAATTGTTGTTCCAAATGCACCAGAGAGCTTAAAAAAGGAAATTCATGAACTTGTAATAGACTCTTATGATTTACGAGATGAATCAAATAATTTAATTGACCACGCAGAGCAAATATTATATGAAGAACTTCAATTAAAACCAATTGAAGAACTAAAAACTGAATACTTTGATAACTCAGTAGATTTAAGAAACTACACTACTAAATTGAGTAATTTACGTTTACGCTTAGACAGTTCTTACCACATTCCAATGGTTCAATTAGTTGAACAAGAAATCAAACGACATGCAAAAGAAATTTCTACAATTGGGCAACTTTCAAAAGATGTAATTCTTGCAGGTGTTTTCAAAAGAACTTATGTTGACAGCGAAAATGGAGTTCCATTTCTTGGTGGTAGAGATATAACTCAGTTAAACCCACAAGTTGAAAAATTTCTGTCCAAAAGTGTTCACGCTACGAGAATTAAAAAGGAATTGGCAGTATTTGAAAACTATGTTTTAATTTCAGACAGAGGCACAATCGGAAAAGTTCAAATTGTACCAAAACATTGGACTGGTTGGGCAGTTAGTCAGAACATTATTAAAGTGATTGCAAACTCAAATGACATAGCAGGTTATTTGTTTTGCTTCTTTAATTCTGATTATGGACAAATCTTAATCAAACGAGAAACTTACGGTTCAGTCGTTGACATGATTGACGACAAGAATGTTAACGGAATCCATGTTCCACTTTTAAAGAACGAGAAAAAGCAAAAAGAAATAAATGACTTGGTTTTACAAGCAAACGAATTGAGATACCAAGCTCATTTAAAAGAGCAGGAAGCGATTAAGAAAATGGAAAACATAATAAACACAACAAATGACAACAAATTTTCAATTGCTTTGAAACATTTACATAGCAACTCCGAAATTGACCAGCTCGTCTATCAGCTCTACGAACTGACAGAAGAAGAAATTAAGATTGTGGAGGGGGATTAGGGTGATATAGCCAATTCTGAAAAATTAAAGTTAGTCGGGTTGATTAATTAAATTGCAATATTCTTTTAGTGTTTTAGTTAAACCGATTGACTCTTTAATATTTAGCTCTGTGCCTCTATTTATTTTTTGACGAATAGTATTAGAGTTCAGCCCTGATTTTTTAGTCAGGGCTTCTATATTTACAATTTCACTTATTCTTTTTAATATTTCTATAGTAATCATATAACAAAAATAATATAATTTTTTGAGAATATAAATAATAATATTACTTTTGTAATATTATTATTACATTTGTAATATTATTATTACACCAATTAAATTATCATTTTATGAATAACATTAAATTTATAGCTAAACACATCAATTATGATAGCGATAAAATTGTAGATTGTGATGCCGTCTGTGCTTTCACAGGTGAAAAAATCACTAAAGGTATTAAGAAAAAAGTTGCTCTTTCGGGTAACTTTACAGATTTTGAATATCTGAAGTTTGAAAGTGATTACATCTCCGTAGATGCTTTTAAATGTCTTGGCGAAATGATACAAACAGAAAAAAAACTTAATTCATTACGTAATTTTTCATATTTTGTATCAGAAACAGAGTTGAAAATCTTAAAAAAAGACGAAATATGGGATATAATTATTAATACCCCTAATGCACCTTTCATTTTAGCTTACACATTCAGCTCTAAAAAACATACAACTTTTAAGAGCAAAATCACTACTGACAAGAATAAAATACAAATTATAACTGACACTTACGGAAATGTTGAAATAGATAAAATTCTGTTAAAAGATGTTATTGGAATAGTACAAAATTGGTACTCCGGGACGGCTGATATGCCTGCTATTGCAACATTTTTTACTAAAGATGAAATTTTGACGGGAAGTGATAATTTCAAAAAAATTACAACCTACGGTATTGAAAAATTTAGTCAAGAAGATAAAATATTAGCGAAATTCAGGAATACTCCGCAATTGTTTTTGTTAACAAGACTGGTGAACAAATGCGTATTAAAATAGATTTTGAAACATCAGGGGTGATGGATGTCCCTTACAGGCAATTCGAGAACCTGCAGGGGCTTGTTATGTCGTTATTATCGAAATATGATAATATAAATTGGCTACATAACGAAGGCACAAGGGAAAAAAGGGTTTATAAACCGCTCTGTTATTCACATTTTATTGGAAATCGTAAAGCTCTAAAGCACAATTGGAGATATTTTGGCAATTTCAGTTTGTACATTTCATCCCCTATGCCGGCTATAATATTTTCAATCGAGAAATTATTGAAAGAAAGGTCATATTTCAGATTTTGCAATAAAACAATAGTATCTATTAATTATGAAATTATTGATACAGAGAATGTAAAATCACATACATTTTCCACGCTTTCACCTATTGTTTGTTCAACGCCGATTACACTTACATCAGGTAAAATCTATCAAAAATTTTTAGATGCTTTTGATATAGATTTTAGCAGAATTTTGCAAGATAATTTAAAAAATAAAGCAAAAGCATTTTACAATTTAGAACTTAACGGTAAATTTGAGATAATTCCTGAGTTCGACAAATCGGAAGTGATCAGTAAATTTCATCTTTATAATTATAAAAATTCAGTCATTAAAGCGATGTCTGGGCGTTATAAAATTAACGCTGATTCTAATTACTTATATGTAGCAAATAATTGCGGGCTTGGGAGTCGTAACGCTCTTGGGTTCGGTTTAATCAATATAATAGGAGATAATTCTAATGCAGAAAATTAATTATACTTTCAAAGCTCTGAGCCCGCTTTATACCGGTGCCGGCTCTGTTTTAGGTATCAAATCAGAACTTCGTAAACAGAAAGTGAAAATTCAGAATAGCGAAGTTATCAACTCAAAATTTGCAAGTGAAAAAGACCGGCAACTTGCAATGACTGATATACTAAGTATTCTTTACACTCAAATCAGTCCTGATTACAGACTGAAAAGGCAACAGGATATTTGGAAAGAATTTAAGTCAGCTCTTATTAGCAGTTGCGGGTCAAAGTCTATATCAAGTTTCTTGACGAGATACGCTGAACGATTCGGTATAGGGCATTATGATATAATATTATCAAAATATCTCGATTTGTTTTCCGACGCCGAATTTTTGCAATATTTACCTGAAAATGCAGATTATTTGATTATGCAAATGAGGATTACACGGGAAGATAAAAATAGTAATTATAAACGGATTAAAGAGATTGATAAGCAATGCAAATCTTTAGTCGAGCTCTTAGACAAAGAAAGTAACAATATGTTTTTTGACGATACAGAAGCAAAACAACAATTAAACGAACTTTGGGCAGAACAAAAGCAACTCGAATTAAGCAAATCAGGGTTTGTTTTTGACATAGAAAATTATAAACAATCCGAGAGTAGTTTAACTTTTAAAAAAGATTTTGAGAATGTCCCCGTTTTTTCTGGCAATTCAATTGCAGGCATAATGCGGAGACTGACGATGGCTGATTATTTGAACAAATTAGAAGTTGATAGTCTGTTCGATTTTACTTATCATACACTTTTTACGGGTGGTACTTTAACTGAAAAGGTATCAGAAGAATTTGTAATCAAATTAGCAGAATTTCAGGAAAATATTCAGGAAAAACTTAGGTTAACTTTACAAAAGAAATCAGAAATAGAAGGTAGCAACGAAGAAATTGTGCCTGAAAAAATCGAGAAACTTGCTTATTACTGCCCACCTTTACGGCTATTCGGTTCTGCAACAAAGGGTGGTATGATTGAATCAGAAATGATTGTCAGTAATGCACGATTGAAGTGTGCGGAGAATGGAAATGGTGATTCAACTCTATACAGTCTTATTCAGGATATATTTTATACCCGGAAAGATTCTGAAAAAACAGAGCGGAATTTTGAGGTATTAGACACTTCAGAAGAAACACATCAGATGAAATATATTATGGAAACGTTGATTGAGGGTTCTGAATTTGAGCACGATTTTGTGTTGAGAAGTCAAAATCAGTATATTTATGATTGTTTCCACGCAACATTAAAATTATTTACAGAATACCATAGAATTGGTGGAAAATCGGCACGCGGACTTGGCAATATTGATTTAACAGACTTAAATGAACAAATAGACTACGACGCAGTAGTACGATATTATGCACACCTTGAAACTAATAAAAATGAAATCAGGGAGTTTTTAGGTGTTTGATAATCGTATAAAACAAATATTTGATACAATTAATAAATCTTTTGAAACAATAAATAAACCCTATTTATCAATAAGCTGGGGTAAAGATTCGATATTATTGCTCTATTTTGTAAGGCAAGTAAACCCTAAAGTGAAATGTGTTTATTTAAATTCAGGATATGCCCTACCAGACACTTACGAAGTAAGGGATAGATTGCTACAAGAGTGGGATATGAATTATAGCGAGATAAAATCAGATTATTTCGCTATAAAGGACTTTAAACCACCAGACCAAAGGACTAAACAAGAACAAAAAAAATATGTTGATATATTAAAAAAAATTCCTTTTGATAAATTTGCTAAAGAAAATGGATATGACGGGAATTTCTGGGGTATCAGGGCTTGTGAATCTATTGGTCGTAAACATTTAATAAAAACGAATGGTTTATTGTTCAAAAGTTCAAATGGATTATATCGTAGCTCCCCAATCGGATGGGTAACAAACGAGGAATTGTGGTATTTTTATGATAAATTTAATATACCAATGAATCTAATTTATACAAAGACTAAATTTATCAATAAAGACCAAATAAGAAATACTGGATGGCTAAGCACTGATGGAGAAGATAGAGGGCGTATAATATGGTTGCGTCATTATTACCCGCAACAATATAAAAAATTAATAACTATGTACCCATACTTAAGAGGAATAACATGAGATACCAAATAACCTTTAAAATGAAGTCGCCGATTATCGTTTATGAACCGATAATGTTTGACAGTTTATTGTTGTATGCTTATATTAAAGATAAATTAGGTTACGTACCGCAGTTACTGGAAATTGATGACGGAAGTGATGTTGAGTTACCTGAAACTCTTTTAAATAAGCACGAAAGCGGGGTTTATTTATCGTCAATTATGCAGTCTGACGACGAACCTTTACTTGATTTAAGCAACTTTACTAAGCATTTTCATAAAAGAAATATTGATTTAGTTGAGAATAAAAAGTTGAAAATTCTAACAAGCAAAGGGCAGTATAAGAGCTATAATTTACCTTATGAAACTAAGAATTACGAATCAGTATATTTCGTTATTGATACTGAAAATATTAATGAAGTAATAGAATTATTGAGTAAACACATTTATAGTTTAGGTAAAAAACGTAATCGTGGGTATGGATTAATTGACAATATCTCTTATGAAATGACGGATAAAGCAATATTACGTCCTGCCCCTGACGATAACGGTGATTTGTATTTGCCGATAAAACCACCTTATTGGCGGATAAATGCTTTAATTACTCAAAAATTGGTAGAAATATAAGGGGCTAAGACGCCCCTTTTTTCCTAAGCGGATAGATGTATTTAAGTTCTCAATTCTAATATAGTTCGATTAAGATTTAATGATTATAGTGAAAATTAGATTACAAAGTAAACAATAAGTCTCTTTTCATTTAATTATTCCTTCTTTATTTAACAAACTTAATTAATCCGTTCTCAGTTCTTACGAAGTACACACCTTTGGGCAGGGCTGAGACATCTATTTTTGAATAGGTATATGTTCCGACCACAAATCCAAGTGAGTTGTAAACCGTGAAGTTTTCAGATGGTATCACCACATAATCAGTAGCAGGGTTAGGATAGATTAAGAGCTGAGAATTATTTGGAACAGATGTAGAACTACGTCCCTCGAGTACGTCCTGAATAGACTTCGGAATTTCCCAAAGAAAATCAATACCTGTGCTTTGCTCAATGTGGTCTATGGTAGTTTTGTAAGTAGTCCAATGGTGATTTTTCACATCAGGGGCATTGTTAGGGAACATACAGGCAATCACTTCTGTATGCTCGTTTACAGCGTCCTTTTTAGAACCGTAAGGTAAAACAACTACTATCTTATAGCAACTGTCAGGAATAGCAACCTTGTCATTGTAAAAAGTATAAGGTTTGTCCTTAGCATAAACCGGACCCGCAAAGATATACATTTCTTTTAAGCTGTCAAGTGCGAGTTTCTCAATATATTCTTCCATACGTAACCAAGTTTGTTGATTCAGTTCCGGAAGTTGCGGAATAATATTTGACATACGGAAAGTAGCTTTATTTTGGTCAACGGTGCGTGTCCGTTCAAGACTTCTGACCATGTGTCCCCTGTCGTAACCTGAATTGGTATAATCGGAATGTCTGATACGGCAGTCAACAGGTAAAAGTGAATCTACTATAAAGTTACCTGTGAAGCGAGGCACGTCTCCGAACCAGTCTTTATTCAGGTTGTATGATACCCAAATTGGAACGCCCAAATCACAGCGGACACCTGAGGCAAATTCGGTTCTGAATACAATTGATAAATCGTAAGAACTTGCGGGAGTTCCAAGCTCCGTATGTGTGTACTGACTGAAAACAGATAATGGCAATAGAAATAAGAGTAAGATATTTTTCATAATAATTTCATCTGCATTTTTCATTAATATTTTTGAACGCTTTGGTATATCCTAAGTCTCCTGCTTGATACCAAAGTTCGCAGGCTTTGTCAAGTTGTTTGAGTTCGTAATAAGCTAAACCTTGATTATAAATTGCTTCAGCAAAATCAGGTTTTATGGAGATGGCTTTCTCTAAATCCTGAATAGCTAAATCGTAGTTATTCCTGAGTATGTTCAGATAACCACGATTATTGTAGATTGTATGGAGTGCCGGATTGAGCTCAAGGGCTTTATCGAAATCATTTAGAGCTTTGACAGTATCACCGATATTGAAGTAAACGAAACCGCGATTTCCGTATGCTTCGGCAAAGTCGGGTTTCATCTCAATAGCTTTTGAGAGCTGAATCATAGCACCGTAGTAATCTTCTTCAAAGAATTTCACAAGTGCATAATTATAATGTTCATCTGCGGTCTGTGAGAAGACCGATAAATTCAGGATAAACAATAAGAGTAATAGTATTTTCATAATCTACGGTATATTATTGAAAAAATAAAATTTGCACATTTCAAATAAAATCCCTATTTTTGTTATGCAAACAATGACAAATGTCATCATTTGTTTACATTATGAAATTTTGATTTTGATTTCGACTTCGTTATCAAAATTTCCAAAAATTGGGGGTTTCATTCTTGCCGGAGTGAAACTCCATTTTTATTTAGTTCTTACTCACAAAAAACAAAGTTCCGATTTCCTTAGGCATTGTCTTCCATACTCCTTTGTATAATGGGAAATGGAATATGTATGGACTTTCATTACCTATAATGCACTGTTTCCACATGGGATTACTGCTCTTAAATCTCCAATAGTTCAATATGTCTACTCTGTAGTCTGGATGCATGGTTTATAATCTATTTGCATTTCTGCTTTGATTTTACGATAGCAATACTTTCCGAATCGAAATTTACTATTATCAGATGGTTATCGTAAATGAAATAATGTACAGGCTTTTCATCATGCCTTTTTACACATTTTGCATCTTTACTTAAAAAATCGATAGATTTCCATAAGTCCTTATAATTATTTGTTAGTACAACAATTGACTCGCTTTTATTTTTAAGCATAGGAATTCTTATCTCGTTAAATTCAAGTTCCTGAAACAATACAACATGCTTAATCAAATAATACTTACCGCCAGCATCATTAGTTTCAATCGAATATTCCATTTTATTTGAATCAAGAATTTCTACAATTCTCTTATTGGTTAAACCAGTGTTTAATCCCTTAAGAAAGTCAAATGAGAAATCTTTTGCCACTAAACTGCCTGAAGTGAAAATGAAAATAAATAATATGAATTTGCGAAAAAACGCTTTGTTAAATTGAATTTTGATTGATGCTTGCATAAAAATATTCCAACAGAATGTTTATTATTAGTTATTTTGATTTTATAGAAAAAGTGTCACTCTTAACTACTATTTGTTACTTGAATTCTTCAATAAAATATGCAAATGAAAACACTAAACCAATTATTACAAAGAAAATACCAATATATATCTTTTTAGATTCATCTTTGAAATTCTTAAGTAGTTCATTTTTTGATTTATTAGTAATTATATATGGCACGTTTTTCTGCTTGGGTTTTTTAACAACAAATTTGCCATCCTGGACATTCAGTGAACCAACAATAAAAACATCAGTATCTGTTAAAACAATTTCTTCTTCAAAAACTTTTCGAATTAGGTATGTATCTTGAGCAAGCTTTTTATTTAAATTTTCTTCATGTTTATAATAAATCAAATTATCAATTTTAGGGTTTTCAGGCAAAACAGTTAAAATATTATTTCCTTTTGTTTTAATTTCAAATTCCATGAATTTGCTTTCAGAAAATTCGACTTCACTGCTAACGGTCTGACCTTTTCTTTTTCTTTTGCCTTCATAATAGTAGTATGGCTTTTTTATATAATTTGTAATCTTGGAATTATAGTATACACATTCTAAATTTTTGATAGGTGAAATTAGAAATTTA
Source organism: Ignavibacteriota bacterium (assembly GCA_019637995.1). Classification (NCBI taxonomy): domain Bacteria; kingdom Pseudomonadati; phylum Ignavibacteriota; species Ignavibacteriota bacterium. Next base: position 29,947 of record JAHBUQ010000005.1, on the reverse strand, counting down.
TCATCAAGTATTTTACCACTAAGTTCAATTGGTGCTTCGAAATTGTCAAATAATGAAGTATCACTTTGTTTCATATCGAATAAAACATCAATATCTGTTGGCGGGTTGCTGTCCAGCCACAAAAAATGCCTTTTATTCCTCAACGAATAAAAAACGAGATACAATCCCCATAATAAAAGTATAACACCTATTATTACATATATCATGACAACCTCACAAATATTTATGATAATTATAAAACAGCATCTTTCACCACTTTCCAAGCTTTACCGATAATATCGCATGTATCAGTGTCATATACTTGAATAGGTTCATAATCCTGATTAACGGAAGACAAATATAAACATGGTGTACCAGGGTCGAAAATTTTAAGGATTAAATCACCATTAAGTATAACTGCAACAACATCTCCTTTCTTTGGTTTTTTGTTTTTTTGATATAACTCAATAATCACAGTGTCGCCCTCATCAATGAATGGCGACATTGAATCACCCTTAACAACTATTAATTTATGTTTTGATGAGTCTAATCCGGGTATGTGTGGAAATTGCACTACTTCAATCCCGTCGTTAATATCCGCTCCAGGGCCCCCAACAAATGAACTTGTGTATAATTCTACATTTGTAATTCCGATTGTAAATAATCTGTCAACATTACTATTATAATTACCTTTTGACATTAAGTGTTCCTTATATGTTTGATGAAATCCGTTTTATAGCATTATCAATATTTTCTAAAAATTTATCAATAGTTTTAAGGCTTTTCTTATATCTATCCTTTAATGAGAATAACTGTTCAATAGTCATATTCGAGATATCGGGTAGATAAAAAGTAACTGCTTTTGTATCAACATCAAGCATGATATTACCAGAGGACTTGCTAAGCAAAGGGCTACCTTCTCCGCTAACATACCACTCTGGATTCAAGCCTAATTCTTTAATTCGTTCAATTTTTTTATGATCTGTCAACGTGATTCTTTTTCCAGTTGATTCTTCCTTGGTGTTGATATATGGGGTTAAATCTTGTGGCTTAATGCCGATAGCAATTGCAAAATCCTTCTTTTTATCAAAGTATTTTTCAACAAAATATCGCAGTCTTTTTTGAGGAGTATTTAAATCCTTTAAATCCATATAATTACAAAGTTGTTAAAAAAAAATAAAAAAATGTTATAAAAAATATGGAAAAATCATATTTTTTATTTGGTTATAATATGGAAATTCCATATTTTAGCATTGTATTTAAATCGCATTTGAAAAAAACAATTTTTTCAGCAAAATAAATACGATGTTCTTTGACAACTGGAAACGCGCAAAAAATCAAAATTAAAAAACTAAATATTTTAATAACTAAATAGGAACTGCTATTATGGCTACTAAAAAATCTATAAAAAGGCTTCCTCTTATTCAAGTTCCTGTCGAGAAAAATTTTCTCGATGACTTTGATGAACTTCGTGAATATGAGGGTAAACCTTCGAGGGTTGCATTAGCTCGCAAAATTATAATGCAACACCTCAAAGATGCACTACCAAAGTACAGAACTACATAACGTTCTTACTCAATAAACAAAAATAAGTAATTTTTTGAAATACACAAAAATTTTGCACAAAATAAATGTGTATTCTATGAAATTTGTATCAACATTTAATGCGAGGTTAAAAGTAAATATGTTTGATTTAAAGAAAATGCAAGATTATAAAGAATTGCCGGATTATCGGAGAGTACATATTCTGCTTCATCCTAATGATGATGAAAAACTTGAAAAGATTAAAAAGGCATCAAATATTAAGAAGGATGCAACAATGGTAAGAGCTCTTATCAATATGGCTTATGAAGAGCTGATAAATTCTAAAGAGGCTAAATTATGATTGTTAAACTTAATGTTCAACAGCTCAAGAAAGAACAGAAATTTCAAAACAGAGCTGAACTTAATCAGGAAGTTGTTCAGGACTATCATGAGAAAATGATGTCCGGTGAGGTTTTCCCTCCGATGACGGTGTTCTTTGATAGCGTTACTTATTATCTTGTTGATGGATATCATAGATTTTATGCTTATATCAAGTCTAAAATTTATGATGTTGATTGTGAAGTGATTGATGGGACACAAAGAGATGCGATTTTGTATGCTTGCGGAGTAAACTCCAAACATGGTCTGAAAAGGTCTAATGCTGATAAAAGAAAATCAGTGATGATGCTACTTAATGATGATGAATGGTGTAAATGGTCTGACCATAAAATTGCTGAAATTGTCAATGTAACTCGTCAATTCGTCACAAAAATAAGAGACGAATTCCAAAATCTCACTAGCAATATTGCTAGTGACGAACTAAACGAATTCCCCCCGGAAGAACCGGAAGCCCCTGAAATCACAGAACCTGAGCTAAGAACTTATGTTAATAAGTATGGAAAAACCGCAACTATGAACGTAAGCAATATTGGGAAAAAGAAAAAGGATGACAATTATAAAGATAATTTTACTATGATTGAGTATCCTGACCTTCATCTAAATGAAAAGCTCAGACGCAGGCTCATTGGAACCAGATTCTTTAACAATAAACCTTCACTTGATTTTATAGCTTCTCTTGATACTCAGTATGACCAAAATGATTGTATTGATTTGCTTATCAAGAGAAAAATTAAAAGAGCTGTTGAGTTTTTGGATTATGTTCCTACGAAAGACATAATTACTGATCAGAATGATCCTGAATTTAGTATACTTGGAAGAGTAAAAAGAGACAAGGATATCATTGACTTAAAAAACGATGTTTTGAATGTATTAGAGGCTTACAAAAATGTTAAGTCTGAGAGATGCAGGGAAATTGTATCAATCCTTTCTGAATACATCAATTATCAGTTATCATAAAAAAAATCCCCTTTGGCACAAGAGGATTATAAACATTCTATAACTTATTTTGGAGCATTTCTATGGACGATAATACAGGGCATTTATTGCCGGAGCATATAATCGAAAAGTTGAATCCCGTTGTGACTGAAATCAGCAAAATAGCTCCTGAACTTTGGGATGAAGCTATCGCTTACCTGACTTATAAACTAAAAAAAAGACATATCCAATTGCGTGGACATCATGTTTTTGGTGATATATTTCTTTGTGATGTTACTACTCACATTGACCATTTAAGTAAAAAGAGCTTTTATAAAGTTGTGAGGAACTAATTTATGACATCTTTATTAACGGCAAGACAAGCATACGAATACCTGAATATTCACAGAACTACTTTTATTCGATATGTCAATAACGGCATTATCCCATCTATAACACTCGCAGAGTATCAGGATGGAAAAAGAAAAGTTCGAAGATTTAAACAGGATGATTTGGATGCACTGAATACTTCTAAGGCAATCATGCCTGCAGATAAGCCAAAAGTACGCAAAAGGCGGAAAAAATTATTCAGCTAAAATGATAAAAAAAAACTCTTGCCGGACATAATTTAACAAAAACCGACAAGAGAAGTCAATAACTTTTATTCAAAAATACGAAGGGGCCACGACATGGCAAAAGAAAAACTTCAAGACGAGCTGAAATTTCAGCAATTAGCAGACTATAAATCATTTCTTGATAAAGCTCTGCATCGGGTAAAATCCGGCACTTCTTTCGATAACTATATCACTTCAGAGCTACTTATGCGTGAAAAGCTCGACTTGTTAGACAAGTTGAAAAATGCTGAGATAGATTCACTCAAAGTTATATTGGAAGAAGAACTCAAATCTGTTAAAATTCAAATCAAACAGGAACTATCATGACAACAAAAACAATTTTGTTACACAAAACTGTAGCGGAGCAAGGGCTTGACAAACTCTTGGACAAAGTTAAACATTTATGTAAATTAAGTCAAGCCCCCGCTTTTAAACCTGTAAGACTGCCTGTAAAGCCTCATCCATACTGGTATCTTCTCAGGAATGAAAAGAGGATTACTGAATTAGCAGTAATCGCAACGACTGCTATAACTGTAATTGTTTTATTAATCAAAAATTTGGGGTAAATTATGAAACAAAATATATCAGATTTCGGTATCGGGACAGCTCCAAGAGCTTTGTTTGAATTCTTAGAAAAATGGGCGAACAGAGATTGGGAGGGAATGTCAAAGATTACTCAAATCACATGGCGAAAAAATGAATCGCATCCTATTGATTGGATTCAAAAATGGTACAGTCAGAAGCGTTTGACATCTTTTAAAATCAAAGCTACATACATAGATGGATTGTTAGCAAGATGTATAGCAGAATTGAGGTTTGGAATTCTTCGAAAAAATGTACAATTCAGAATCATTAAAGAAAGCGATGCTTATCAGCCAAGTCAGGACGGTCAGTGGGGTGTTAATCCTATTTTCGGACTTAAAGCTTTCAAAGGGGATGCACAATGAGTGAATTTATTATAGTCTGGATGTTGGGAGTGATATTTGTAGGACTCCCTGTGATGATGGCTTATGGGATTTACAAGTCAATTAAAAAGACCGGTACAGTTAAAACATCTCTCAAGTCTAATTATGCAAAAGTAGTCTTTTTAGACAGAAAGTTGTCAATGTTAAATAACAAAATATTCATCAATTAAGGAAAAACAAATGCAACACGATGATTTGGTCATAAAGCCTCTGTTTTATAATCAGGAGATTTTACTTACACCTCCTCCGATAGTATACAGACACGATGCAAAAGGGCAAAGAAAATATTATAGCATATCAGAAGAACTCAAATATATTGAAGAAGCCTCAGTGACTACAATATTAGATAAAGTTATGCCAACCCCATATTGGCTCGAACTCTGGAAAGCGTCATACGGACTGAATAAAGCAAACCAGCTTATGAAAGAAGCCGGATTTTATGGAACACTCGACCATACTTGCCTTGCTGAATATCTTATTCTAAAGCAGTTCGATTTGAACTCTATCGAAGCAAGAATCAATACTTTTGTGATGTCAAAACGCATTAATTTTGATACTTGGGAATGGAGCTCTAAACTTAAACATGACTTACTGGCTTTTCATAAGTTTGTTCATGATTACAATGTAGTTCCTCTGGCAGTCGAGATTGTTTTAATATCTAATAAACTTGGATATGGAGGTGCAATTGACCTGGTGTGCCAAATGAGAATAGGCACAGGTGAAAATGGGAAAATTCTTAAAACAGATATTAAATATGATAAGAACGGAGAGATTAAAGAAGACAAGACAAGAACAGTTACTGCTGTTGTTGACTTCAAATCAGGAAGACACGGATTCTCTGAATCGAATGAAGCCCAAGTTCATATGTATAAGAATCTGTTTACTGAATTTTATCCTCATGTCCCTATTGAAAAGGTCTATAATTGGGCTCCTAAAGACTGGAATAATTCTGAAGAGCCTGCTTACTATTTAAAAGACCAAACTAATTCAAATGAGAAAGATTGTATAGAATATTATGTGAAAATATTCAAAACTAAACAACTGCAATCGCAAAATAAAATTATTCACAATTTCAAAGGAGTTCTTGCTTACGGAAAAGATGATTTTAAAGATAATCTTGAAGTAATGACTTTCGAAGAGAAAGCAATCAGCAGGTATAAAAAACAAGCAGGCAAAACGATAAGCAAGCCTGTAAATGTTAATCCTCCTGAGATTGTACTTCTTGCTGATAATATTGATGAGCCGGAAGCAGTTAAGAATATTAAATCTAAAGATATAAAACTCCCTGAAGTGAATGAGGATGTTGTGAGCAAAGTGCTTGAGAATATTTCTCAAGAGGTAAAAAAAGAAGAAATTGCAGTCATTAATACTAAAGATGTGACTGCTGATTATGAAAAAATCAATCCGGCAGAGCATGGGATTGAAATAGAAGAAATCAGTTTTGATAATATAGCTAACTTATTTAAAGATTAATTAGGAGAAAAAAAACAAATGAATGCGTTAGAATCAATGACACTAACAGCAATGGCAAAATTTAATGATGCTAAAGAACAAATCGCTAAGCTTACATCAAATTGCCAAAGAATTGTAATCAATTCAAATGAGTCTCTCGAAACTGCTAAAAACCTTGCTAAAACAGCTAAGAAAGTGGAGACCCTTATCGAAGATAAACGTAAGGAGATTACTGCACCAATACTGGCTGAGAAAAAGAAGATTGACGACTTTGCAAAATCAATCACAAATGATTTGAATAAAGCAATGAACGGATTGAGAAGCCAAATACTTTCTTATGAAAAGAAACTTCAAGAAGAAAGAGAAGCTGAAGCTCGCAGAATTGAAGAAGAAAGGAAAAGAATTGAAGAAGAACTCAAAGCGAAAGCTTTAGAAGGGAAAATTGACGAGAGTGATACTGCTCAGGTTCTTGTAGAACTAAAAGAACAAGAACACCAAGCTCAAATATCAACCAAATCTTCCTCAATCAGACTTACTTGGACCTACGATGTAATTGATGAATCTGTCATACCAAGAGAATACTTAACTATTGACGAACGAAAAATAAAAGATGCTATTACTGCCGGAAAACGTGAAATCACCGGACTGAAAATTTATCAAAAAGAATCACTTGTTCTAAAATAATTATTCACTTTATTAATAATCTTAAGGAGATTTATTATGGGTTATGGTAACCGCACACCGATGTCTTACTTCAAAATTAAAGATGGTAAGATACATGTTTATAACAGAGATGATGAACCAACTATCCACGATTTTTTCAAAGGGAAATTAATTCAAATTGATTTCAGAGAATCTGAAGTGCAATTTAATGGAAAATTGAATAAAATCAAAAACTGGAATGTAATGTTTGAAGATGATGGTGTGAATCATATCTGGTCTACTAAATATGATGGTATTCTCTTTCAATCCTTTATTAACTGCATTGCTTCACTTACGGATTTTAATTCGACAATTGAACTTTATCCTTACATGAAAGATGGAAAAACCAAACTCTGGATGAAGGCTAATGGCGAAGATTTAAGATGGAAATTTAATGTTGACGAGATGCCTAAAATTACACCACTGATTGCTGAAGGTGAGCCGGTATTGGATGCTCAAGGCAATCAAATGTACTCCACTAAAGCAAGAATGGAATGGACTCAGAAATTGGTTGAGGCTATTAATGCCAAAATTAGAAGTGTCAAGCAAGTAGAAGTTCATGAAGATTCATTCGTTGAAGAAGTTGAACAATTTTAATAACTAATTCTCTTTGCACAAGCCTCAGGATTATTTGATATTCCCCCCTCATTTACCTGAGGCAGTGCAAAGTGCTGATTGTAAGGGATAAATATGACGAATAATGTATTTAATGAATTCTTAGATAAACAACTACTTAAAAGGAAGATGGTTCTTTCATATAAAGCTGATGAGTATGCTGTAGATAATGATAGATTTCACAACTTCAATATTGCTGTGGATATCTTGAAACATGTTGGAATAATTGATACTCCTGCTAAAGTTGCTTTTTGCTTTCGAGTAAAGCATATTGTGAGTGAAATTGATTTACTAAATGGAACTACTGAACTCACTGAAGATATTATTGAAGAGAAATTCGGTGATGATATTAACTATGCCTTTATGCAACAAGGAATGCTGTTTAATCAATTAAAAGAGGATCAAAATGAAATGCCTAAAATGCGACCAGGTGAAACCTGAAAAGCATATGAAAAATAGAATTACTTGCTTAGATTGCTTCCGGTCCAAACAAGCTAAATATATGAGGTCATATAAAAGACCGAAAATCAAAAAAAGACTGGATGTTCAGTATAATCCTAATCCTAAAAATCACCCATTGTTTTATAATCAACTTTTTGGCAAATGCGTAGTGAATAATTTTATTCACGGAGAAAGTCATGGGCGTTGAGCAAATACTTGATAATTTATTGAAAGTCAACAACATTGACAGCATGGATAAGCTGCATTTAGATGATAGACGGAGGCAAACATCGGATATTCGACATCTTGCTTGTTATTTCTTAAAGCGTAATGTTGGTTTGTCTGAAAGTCAAATATCAAAATTAATGAAAAGAGACCGCTCAACTATCTATTCTTCAATAAAAAGAGCTGAAGAATTGATTGAATATGACAAAGATTTTAACAGGTTATTTAATAAAATGAAGGTGATTCTATGATAGTTTTTTTTGATATTGAGACTACAGGTACTGATTTAAATAATGATAAAATTGTTGAGATTTATCTAAAAAAATTACCTGATAATAAAATTTTGGAATACAGAATTAATCCGGGTATACCAATTCCTAAAGCAGCTTCAGATGTTCACGGCATCACAGACAAAGATGTCAATAATGCTCCATCTTTTAAAGACATTGCAAAAAACATTTTTCAATTTATTGATAAATGCGATTTAGCAGGATATAATGCTATTAAATTTGATATTCCTTTTCTTTACCGCGAATTAAAGGATGCAGGCTTTTTGCTTGACTACAAATCAATAAGGCTCTATGATTCATACTCAATCTTTACTCATTTTGAGAAGAGAACGCTGGAAGCTGCTTATAAGTTTTATTGCAATAAAGAATTGGAAAATGCTCATCAAGCAGGCGCCGATGTCGAAGCTACTATTGAAGTGTTTAAAGCTCAGTTAGACAGATATGGATTGAAAGACAAAAAGGAAATTGCTCTGATAAGCAGTAATAATAAAGAAATTCTTGATATTTCAGGGAAGTTCACCTATAATGATGATGGTGTTGTGGTCTTTACTTTCGGAAATAACAAAGATAAACCTGCTGCTAATCATAAAGATTACCTGGAATGGATGCTACGTTCAAATTTTGCACCTGATACTAAACAAATTATTCACCAAATTTTAAAAGGAGAAATTTAATGGAAACTACTAATGCAAATATAATCCCAATGGGAATTAATGGAGACGGAGTAATTGATGATGACTTCTTTGATGAACTTGATGATGAACTCGATATTGAGGATTTGACCGATGATGCTTTAGAGAACTTGGATGACTCATCAGAAGCTAAGGATAGTTCTTCAAATGACGAGAAATCTTTCTCTTTTGATGTTGAGCACAGGCTTGATGATGATGAAAAAAGAGAATTGGCTGAAAAAATTGTAGCATACGACATGGAGATCAAGGGCTTTCAGTCGGAATTAACAAGCCTGAAAAATACTGCCGCTTATTATAAAAAACAGATATCCGAATTGGAATCTCAGAGACTTAAGCAGTCAGTAATTTATAATTCAGGTGTAGTAAAAAGAACTCATACGGCTTATAGAGAACCGGATTATGAAGCAGGGGTAATCTTTACAAAAGATATTGTTACTAATGAAATTTTGGCTGAAGAAGAAATGCCGGAAGATTCTCTTTTCACTAAAAAAAATGATTTATAGCTTGCCTGTATCATATTATAACCTTACATTAGATATAATTATCGTTGCAATTGTATGATTTATAATGTGTTTACAAATACGTTCTTTGAAAATTGGAAAGGAGGCAATTATGATTTAAAGGTATCAATAATTAATCACGTGAGGGATAAACACGTTAAACGATGTCATTTAAGCAACTCTATGACTAACCCTGACAGCCGGAGAGAATGGACGGCAAGGCTGGAAAGACCACTCCAGCAACAAATAACTAATTTTTTTTCAACAAAGATGTTAAAAAAGTAGATATTATTTTGCAAAGTTTATAACAATAAGCCCTCGACACTCGCAACGGCGGGGGCTTTTTAAAAGGGTTCGGAATTATGATTAAAAAAAAGAAAAAATACAAATATCCAGGTCATAATCAAATATTCTTACTTGAAAAAATAGACGGATACATTTATAAATTTAGCTGTGGGCACTGGTGTACTGATTCTGTTTTTGAAGATATGATAGATGTTGAAAGTAATATACCGAATTGGAAACTAAATAAATTATTTTATTAACCAGCTCCCGACGGAGCTAAATTTAAGGGGAAATGTAATCATGTTTAAATGTTTTATAGAAGCTCCAGACGGAGCTAAATTTATGGGGAAATGTAATCATGGTTTTGTGATTAAATTCGGTGAATATTATTGTCAAGAATGCGGTGTTTCACACGAGGAGGCAATTAAACCATTTTGGAAAAACTGTCCAAAATGTGAATTTAAAGGCACATATGGTCAAATGATAACAGAAGAAGGGTTTTGTACCAACTGTCATTATCGTGGGATTTTTTAGCATAGCATACAACGGAAAATATAAGGGTAGTTGGGGATTTGAAACACCTGGCTACCGTAACCGATTAACTTAAATAAGAGATATGCAGAAACAAATTGATACTAACCCCCAATTACCTTTATATGGTGTTACCAACCGTTTTTGTGCGTTGGACATTTTGGTAGGATGTGAGGAAAGCCAGACGGTAATGAAAGCACTTAGGGAAATTGGCCATAATGCTTATAGCTGTGACTTACAAGAATGCAGTGGTGGGGAGCCAGAACATCATTACCAGATGGATATATTTAAAGCTATTGACCTTAAAAAATGGGACTTGATTATACTACACCCACCTTGCACCGCAATGGCTGTATCTGGTAATCGGTGGTATGGCGTGGGGCAACCAAGACACCATGAGAGAGTTGAAGCGGTTAAATGGACTCAGAAACTTTGGGATAAAGCAACAAGCGTATGTGAGCGTGTGGCGTTGGAAAACCCAGTAGGTGTATTAAATAAGATGGGCAATTTCCCGAAGCCCAATTACATACAGCCGTGGCAATTTGGACACGGAGAAACTAAAAAAACAGGCTTCTGGCTTTACGGATTAGAAGCACTAAAGCCCACTGATATAGTAGAAGGTAGAGAACAGAAGATATGCAGAACGAACAGACTTTAATTGAATTAGGCTTCTCTCGCCACCCTGAATGGGACGGAGAATTGACTGGCTTTCGACACTTTCGAAAGGAGGCAAATGGCAAAGTATTCCGCGCTTATGAGATAGCTTGCAACGGCCCTACTTATGTCTCCTTGGGAGAAGTATCTACACCTGACGGAAAAGTCAAAGGGTGGCGTGACTGCTGTTCATTGGGATCGGTGGCTCGTAAAATTAATTGCCCATAACGTCCGCTTAACGCAATGCGTACAACATTTAATTAAGTGAAGTTATACGCAAATTATTAACCAGCTCCGATGGCTGGGGCTTTTAATAAGGAGAATTATAATGGAAAAAACCGCAAAAGATTTAGCAGATTTAATAGAGCAAAATTCAAATTGCATTATTATAATAGATAATGACAGTTGGGATGTTTTTGCAGATGAAGCAATGTACAAAAAAGCAGAACCTTTGGCTGAAAGCGATGATTACATATTCGATACAAAATGGTACGGCGATGCAAATGAATATGGATTCGGAATAGCGGATGCTCTTGTTCTTCTTTTAAATAGAAAAGGATTTAACATTAAAGCGAGTGCGTGCTAAAATACGGATGGCACGGTAGTTCAGTTGGTTAGAGTCCTGCCCGTGTCACTTTTTATTAACCAGCTCCAGACGGAGCTAAATTTAAGGAGAATGAAAAATGATTAAGATGTATGCAGGTGAATTGAATATTAGTATTATGCAGGAAATTAAAATAAATCATTCTGATAGAATTGTAAGGTTCAAAAAGTTTGTTGAGAAGTCAAGAAATATCATTTTCCAAAGTGGTGAAATTTATAATTATTTTCAAATTATTGACTACTCACTTCTACATAATTTTGATTTGAAATCGGGCTTAAGAAGGTTAAACAATAAGTGCGTTTATTATTATGATTATATAGAAATGAACGGTTTATTGTTTACTTTTCATCGCTGTAATTTGGCAAATTATCACCTATTTTATAAACTAACTAATAATAATCAAGAAAATTTGTTTGGAGAATAAAATGAAATATAAACTTATTACTAAAGATTTTGACGGTACAATACTCGAAGAAATCTTTACTTCAAAAGAACTTCGCAAGTATGGTACTGCCGGTGATGATGCCGCCCAATGTGCAATGTCTATGGTTGGAAGGTATAACGCCGGAAGTCCAAATTTCCCTCGTGAGTTTGTCAGACTTGAAAAAGTTGTTAGGAAGAGCAGTTATACGTAATTTTTTAAACCAGCTCCCAAAAGGTTGAGCTAAATGGAGGAAGAAAAATGGACATAGTTAGAATAACTGATAACGGGCGGTTGTCAGTATCAAAAAGGAATAAAGGAAAACCTTATGTAATTTCTATCAATGTATCAGGCGTCGTGTCTGTTAATGTAGAGATGCTATTTACAAAAGAGAATTTAATTAAGCTAAGTAAAAAATTAAACGAAGAACTCGAACAGCAAAAAGGAGGGTGAGAAATGACAAGAAATGAGCTATGGTTAAAATTAGCAGATGATTTTGACCTGACTTTAACTGAAGGCGAGCTTGATGACGCTCTTGAACACGTCAAAAATAACAGCTTGGATAAAATTGATTTTTTATTTACTTGTAAATTTTCATATTTAAATAATATAATTTACTTATTAATTGAATATGTCAAAAAAAATAAAGGAGAGTTGAAAAATGACTAAACAAGAATTTGATGAAATTAGTTGGAGTGCAAATACTGAAGTGCTCCATAATGGCAAATGGTATAAAGTCAATAGTATAAATTTTGATTTTTATTATATAAATGTAACCTATGATAACCACGCCACGAACACTATAGGCTGCGAATCAATTGAAGATGTCAGGGACACAGATAAAATGTTCCTTGCTCCTCCAAGAGTAATCCGCAAGTATAGTCTTAAACTGATTATATTTTCACTTGCTCTTGTTTTGATTGCCGGCATAGGTGCTATTGATGTAAGATACACCCTGATTGCTGCGTTTCCAATTGCACTGATTCTTGCTTTTGTGTTTAATTATATTAATAACAAATATTAGTTGACTTTTTACTGAGATTTATATGAAATTTGAACTGTCTATTAATAATAAAATTATCAATAAAGGCGATATAAGAGCTTTTGGATGGGTAAATGCTACTTTTACTCCACAACAATTGATGCAACATATTCTAAATGGTTATGCTTATTCTCAAGGTGTTATAAAGCCGGATGTTGGTACCAAAAAACCTAAAGTATCAGACATCTCCCATGCTCAGCTACTATCTGTTGATGTTGATAACGATATTATTGATCCGGTTAAGAAAGTTAAAAGATGTAAAACTTATGATGAAGGGTATTTATCCTGGGATGCTATTATGGAAGATCCATGGTACCATGAGAATGCACTCCTTGCATATACTACAGCATCACACTCGGATAAACATCATAAATTCAGAATTGTTTTTCTGCTACCTGAAATTATTTATGAGCCAAGCAAATATAAAGAAATTGTCTCTGTTTTTATTGAAAAATACCATGGCGATTCTCAATGCTCAAATTTTGACAGGCTTTTCTTTGGAAATACTAACGCTACTTATTATGTCTTCGGAAATCAATTGTCTATCAGCGAGCTGAATAATATTTTGTCAATTCCATCAGATGCAGATATTCAAATTGAAAAATCCTATGCACATTACAATGAGAGATATTCTAACGAAAAACTTACTGAAAGTCAAGTTGCCGACATGCTCTCATATATCCCATCGCAAATGGCTTATGAGGATTGGGGCAAAATTGTATCTGCAATTGGAAATTATTTTAATGAGTCAACAGCTGTTAGACTTATCGAAAATTGGTCACCGGATACGAAACAAGGGACTCTTTATAAAGTCAGACATCGCTCTAAAAGACCTACTATCGCATCTGTTATTTATTATGCAGCTCAAAATGGATTCGATAAGAAAAAACTGCATTCAAGATTAAGTATTTCAAAAAAAGGAAGACTCGTTAAAGATGATAATGAAAATGTTGATGTTGATATTGCTGAAGATGTTGATGATGATGTTTTTAATGAAAATGACTTTTTTGAACAAGCCAATATTCAAAGAATTCATAGATTCTGGTTCGAACAATCAAAAGTTAAACAGGATAAAGATAACCCCTCAAATGATAAATCTGATTATGTCCTGAAAATCAATAAAACCAAAATGATTGAATACCTCGAAGACAGAGGATATAGAAAGCATTGGCTTGATAAGAAAACTTCTATTCTGGTGCAAGTGACTGATAATATTGTTGAGATGATTACTGAAGAGAGAATTATTGACTTCATTAAAAATGAAATTAAAGCTTTTCCATACAGGGTTTCTCAGATGTTTAATAGAAATGACCTAATGGAAGTGTTCTTAAACCAAATTAATAATCTCGGCTCTAAACAGTTCTTAAGAATGCTCTCGGCTATTGAGGAAGAGTTTGTCTTTGATTCGAAAAATGAAGCTTATTTCTTCTTTGAAAATAGTGTTGTCAAAATTACTAAAGATAATTATTACTTATTTAAATATACTGAATTAAACGGATTTATTTGGAAAGAACAAATTATCGATAAACCTATCAATAATATCTTTATTAATCTTAATGATAATGAAGATGATTCAAATGATGTCGGGCAATTCGAATTGTTTCTTAAAAAAGTATGCTCACCAAAAACACACCCGGAACAACAAAGACACGATAGAACTGTCGATGATAAAAGGTTCTATTCGCTTATATCAGCCATTGGATATATGTTGCATACTTTTAAAGACCCTACTGTTACGAAAGCCGTTATACTATGCGAAGAGAAAATTGCTAAAGGAGATGAATCAAATGGACGGACAGGAAAAGGACTGACTGCTAAAGCGATTGGAAAACTTAGAAAACAAGTGCTCTTTAACGGTAAAAATATTGATTTTAATTCGCCTTTCTTTTATCAAACTGTTGATCCGGATACTCAGATTATTTACTTTGATGATGTTGAAAGAAATTTTAATTTTGAAAAATTATTCTCCGACCTTACGGAAGGTATTTCTATTACTCAAAAAGGACAGAAACCAGTCATTATTCCTTATGAAAAATCTCCAAAATTCTTAATCAGCACGAATGCGGTCCTGTCCAATGACTCGGATTCTCATAAAGCAAGAAAATTTGAAATTGAATATAGTGACTATTTCGATGCTGAATATCAACCATCACACGAATTCGGAAATTTCTTTTTTAATGAAGGGTGGGATAAAGATTCTAAAGAATGGGATTTGTTCTATAGTTTTATGATGTCCTGCACTATGGTTTATCTTAACCAGGGATTGATTCCTTATGAACCTATGAACCTGTCAGAAAGAAAACTCTTAACGAAAATGCCTGAAGCTTTTATTGAGTTTGCTGATGAATTGATTGAATCTATCAGCAATAAAGATAAAATTTATCGAGAAAAATTATATGAGGATTTTACGAATAAAAATAAAATGTATGGTCCCTCCGGAAAGAATGCTACTACTCAAACAAGAACTACTAAGTGGTTTAATGATTATCTGACTTTTAAAAATATTGATTTTATTGCCGGTATGAATTCTCTTAGAGATGATAGAAGAAAGTTTTGGGAAATTACTAAATCCAATTCTGAAGATGTTGATGTTAATTATGATGATAATTTAGGATTTTAAGCAATATGTACACAATCTTCTTAGACAAGATGAGTTTCTCACTATTTTTTGAAGTGAGGTTTTTTCACTTCTCACTTATTTTAAGTGACAATTGTTTTTGTGTAATTATTCCACATAACGCATTTTTTGCGTTTTTAAATAGTGACAATGATGTAAAATTTTTCTCACTTACTTATAGTGAAAATCATAAAATCGTCACTTCAAAAAATAGTGAGAATTTTTCGGGATGTTTTTTTTTGATTTTTATAAACATCTTTTTTATTTATCTGTTAGGTGCTATCGTGAAAATTTTTAATCAGCAATTTTATGATTATTCTACAAACGGTGTACACTTTGGAGCCTTGGTGTACACTTGTAAAAATTTCAAAAGTGTACACCGTAACTTCTTGTTTAATTTAGCACTTACAAAGATTTTCATTTTCGGTGTACACTTTGGCATTTTCAAAAGTGTACACCGTAACCCTTTGCTTTATTTAGCATTTACAAAGTAGTGTACACTTTTATTCTATTTTTTAGTAACTTTCGCAGGAAAAAAAAATATAAATAATAAAAAAAAAGGTATAATATGAATGATGCAGAATATAGCGAAATTATAAATTTTATAAATAGAAAAGTCCAAATCAAAGTGTACACCTGTACACATCTTTGGAACTGTTTTATAACTAAATTGGTTACGGTGTACACTTTCAAAATTGCCAAAGTGTACACCAAATTTAAAAATCTTCGTAACTCTTTTAAAATCAAACAAAGTCGGTGTACACTTTCAAAAAATGCACAACTGTACACCAATTTACAAAATTGCGTTATAATGTCAAAAAATATAGGTAGTCGCTATGAATGTTAAAAAAATTGTCAAAGAAATTGATAATTCCAAAAAGAAGGAAGTCTCTGATGACTGCGTGAATGCTGAATCTATGGACGTTTTGCTTAAGAGAAGAACTGAATTATCCGATGCTCTGGAAGCTTATATGCAAATAGGCTTTGAGGATAAAATATCTGAGTTTAAATTAAAGCTGGATCAAGTAAACTTGCTGATAGATAAACAAAACAAAGTGAAATCTTTTTCTCTATCTGCGGAGGCTGAACTTGCTGAGGAGAGAGCTGCTATAATTGAAGATTCAATTAAGGATAAAAAGAAATCTACTGTTCAGGCATATAAGGAGTGTAAGAAACCTCTTGAACAGGGTATAGTGCAATTATGGTTGGAAAGAATTAAGGATCAAACCATAAAGGAAAGTGATTTAATTGATATAATGCTGAAAGAGTATGCTCTTGCAGACACACCGGAAAATGTAACAAAAATGTTAAATGAGGTTTTTAAAGCTGAATATGAAGGATATATTTCAAATACCAGTGAAATTCGGGCTTCAAATCATATTTACAAGGTGGCATGATGGAATTAAGAGATTATCAATTAAAGTTGGCTAAAAAGGGAAACGAAATTCTTCAGCTTTTCGGAATCGTTTATTACGCAATCGAAATGCGTGTCGGCAAAACATTAATTGCACTTAAGACAGCAGAACTTGCAGGAGCTCAGAATGTGCTATTGGTAAGCAAGAAAAAAGCTCTTGCATCAATATGCAACGACTATGAGAAATTTGGATTTAACTTTTACATCAATATAATCAATTATGAGCAGTTAAAAAATCATAGTAAAGCATCTTCAGATGTTATAATCTGTGATGAGGCTCATGGACTTGGTGCCTATCCAAAACCGTCAGAGCGTACTAAAATATTGAAAGATATTCTTAAGAACAATCCCGGTGCTAAACTTATTTTAATGTCCGGTACTCCGAGTCCGGAAAGTTACAGTCAACTATATCATCAGTTCGCAATATCGGCTAACAGTCCTTTTGAGCAATCAAATTTTTATCAGTTTGCAAAAGAGTTTGTAAATGTTAAAGAGGTGACGCGTGGTGGATTAAGATTTAGAGATTACAAAGATTGCAATAAAGACAAAGTAATGCAAGTGCTTGAAAAATATTTTGTCAGATTTACTCAATCAGATGCCGGGTTTAGTCAAAATGAAGTACTTGAAAAGATTATAAAAATACCTGTATCCGATAATGTAAAAAAAATGGTTAAGATATTAAAGAAGGAAAAATATTATCAGTTTAAAGATGGTTCTGAGGTGATATGTGATAGTGCTGTCAAACTGCAAACTAAAATACACCAAGTTTATTCCGGTACAGTCAAAACCGAAGATGATAAATATAAAGTGATAGATATAAGCAAAGCGGAGTGGATTAAGAATTATTACAAGGGTCAAAAAATTGCAATATTCTACAAATTCATTGCGGAAGGTGAGGTTTTAAAGAAGTTAATGCCTAATTCTACGGATAGCCCTGAAAAGTTCAACCAAGAGCCAGAAACCGTTTTTATTTGCCAAATACAATCCGGTTCGATGGGCGTCAATTTGGCATCAGCTGATATTCTAATTTTTTATAATATTGATTTTAGTGCACTTCAATATTGGCAAGCCAGAGCACGCCTACAAGATTTTAAAAGAGATAAGCCACCATTGGTTCATTGGTTGATGATTGAAAATGGTATCGAAGAGAAAGTTTATCAAGCAGTATTAAATAAAAAAGATTATACATTGCATTACTTCAAAAAGGATTTTATAAATGCGTCTTGAAAGTAAAGAGCAGAAATTGATTATGGAATATTTACGAAAAATCAGCTATGTTAAGAAAGTTATAGTAGCGAATGAATCAGGTACCCTTGATATTATTGGTTGCTATCGTGGCAGGTTTTATTCGATTGAAGTTAAGAAGCGAGGTGAGACACCAAGTACATTACAACAGATAAATATGAAAAAAATCAGAGAACATGGTGGAATTGCTTTTTGGACGGATACTTTTGACAAAGTGAAAGACATTTTTAAGAATCTTTAACATCTCGATAATGTGATATAATTACATAGTTTTATAAATATGAAAATATTTCCCTATAAAATAAAGAGGTTAGTATGAAAGAACGCTTTGCAGATATTTTAGAATATCTGACATTTGAAGACCTATCCGGTGATACGAAAATGATAGCAGAAGCAGCCGGAATGGACATCACAAAATTGTTGTTGATGCATTTTGATGGAATATCGCTATCAATCCAAAAGATAAAAAATATGGAGGGGTTGCTGGTTAGATATTTGAGAAAGAAGTATCCGGCAGAAAAGTATAGTAAAAGAGAGAGAATTAAAATTGCTCAGGAGATAAACCGACCACCTAGAGATATACCAAGACTTTTGAGTATGAGATAAAGCAACGAGCAAAAGCCCATTCATTTGGGCTTTGCTTTTTTTTCGAATATTTGTTTTTACAAATAGTCGTCGATATTTTTTTCGATGTGCTTAATTACCTCTTGTTCTTCATACTCGTCCATCTCATCACCAGTTGTTTTTAAAACTTCGATTGATAAAAAAGCAGGGTCTCCATTGTAAAAGTTGTTCTGTCCTGTTTCTGCACAGTAGTCGATTTCAACCAAAACCTCTGAATAGCATTCTTGGTCATCATCGTTTTTCCAAGTCCATTCTAATGTTGTTTTGTAGTTTAAGTCTTTCATCTCTAAATCCTTTAAAATAAATAAGTTAACAATTAATTACACTGCTAAAGTAAGGTTATTATCTTACACACGCAAGTAATTTTTTAACTAATTGCATTATATTTCAAGTATTTACAAGATTTTTTCAACGTATCAATAATTGCGCCTGAAATAGTTGAAAAAATTAAATAAAGTTTTTACTAAATAGCTTATTTTTCAACTAATTACTTGCGTGTTAAAATTAATAGTTGCACATTAGACATAGAATTTTTGAGCAACTATTAAATAACTTATTTTTAAAGGATTTACAAAGATGACAGTAGCTGAATTAATCGAAACATTACAGGATTTTGACTTAGACATGGAAGTTAGAATCGCACATCAACCAAACTGGCCTTTTGAATATTCCATTGAGAGTATTTGGCAAGATGAGGAAGGAGAATATTCAGAAGCGATTTATTTGGTAGAAGGTTCACAACTTGGATATTTTACAAAAAGAGCATGGGAATAAAAAAAGGGGGAGCACCTGCTCCCCTATTTTATTTGAAAGTGCCTTTTAATTAATTTATTAAAAGCATCAGCTATATCTTCAATAACTTCTGAAGGGAATTCATTTTCAGGAAAAATAGGTCTTGCCGGCATACGCCCTGGTACACCAAAGTGAAGATACTCCGCATAGAAAACATTTGTACCGATTTCGACATAGTTATTATTTGCTGTAAAATTAATAGAGCCGAGCAGACCAGCATCTCCGGCTCTTCTTCTTAAGATATTAATTGGAGTAAAACCAAGTCTTTCTCTTACACGAATTGTACTTTTAGCCAGCGGCATCCACGGTGTACCTCTTTGGAAATAAGCACCATCAGTTTCAAAGTTTGTATAAACGGCATCAAGCAGAATTTTTCCTACGTTTTTATAGAAAGGTAAAAAGTTGATATCCTTTATTAAATCCGCAACTGCGAGCTGATATTCTTCAAGTTGCAGTCTTATTTCCATGATAATTTCTCCTGTAGCTCTTTAGGGAAGTTTGACAAATCCGGATTAAAATCATCAGAAGGTAAATTTCTGAATTCCTTTTTATTCCAGTATTTTTCAGGAATATCTTCAACATTTTTTACTGTTAAACCTAATCTTTGCCTTTGTTTTTCAGATATAGCAAAATAAACGACCCTGCAACGGAAGTGCCTTGGAGAGTACATATTATTCAATTTGGGATCTTTAACTTTAAGAACAATACTTTGATTTCCAAGCCATTGGCAGATGTCAGTAGTTTTTTTATCCATCATAACTACAGGTCTGAGATAAGGGAAATCGTCATCAGGGTCATCAATTTGCTGATAGTAACGTCCTGCATTATATGCATTTGAAATATTTTGAGTAACAACTAAATCAGCGTGCCATCCTCTTAAATCAAGACCATACTTTAAGGTTTCTTTAAAAACTTTGAGGTCTGTACCTTTTGTGATAGCTTCTTCGATCAGCTCCTTCGCATCAACAAGGTGTTGAGCATTATTTATGCCTGCAACTTTGAAAGCTTTAGTTTGAAATTGCTCATAGTAATCATCCCATTCATCATCAAGCACCACTCCCAAGCTTTTAAAGTACTCAATAATTTCGGTTGGATCTTTTGAAAAGGCAAACTTCAGATTATCTAAAGTTATCTCAGCCATTTTTAGCCTCGTTATTATATCCATAAATTGCACTTATCATCATAAACTTTGTCACAAGTTCTTTCTTGTTATCAATATCCAATTTATCAAAAATATCATAGATATTATCGAGCATCTTTTCATAAGAATCATACTTATTGATTTCGCTAACAATCAAATTCAATGTATCTTCTTTTATGTTTGCAAACTCATCTGAATTTAAAACAAAGTCCGTAAAATCATCAAGGATATCCGATTGCTTATCAAGTCCTTTACTTTTTGCAAAGAACCTGTCAACAATTTGAGAGTTATTGCTGATTGGAGGTTCTTTAATCTGTTTGACTTGATTTAATTTAAAGAATTTTTTGTCAATATTGAACTCATTTTCAATATAATCTTCATTAAATTCCACTCCGATTTGAGTAAGTTCTCTTGCTAAGATAGCTTTTTCAGTATATTTTTGAATATCATCTTTTTCAAAAAACCTGATTTCACAAAAGTGCTCACCCGGAAAATTCAAATCATGTTGCCATTTAAGAAGTTCATTGATGTAATAAGTCAAATATTCTGTATATGACTCAATTCTGTCGACCTTGGATGACATAGCCATATCTTCATTTCCAAGTTTGCCTGAAGTTGAGCGTGTTGCTGATTCATGACCGAGTATAATGCTTGTAATTTCACCTTTGCAATATTCAAGTAAACCCTTATAAATATCTGCTGAGCTTAAAGTCCCTGCAGGAATGGGCTTGATTTCTGTACCTTCCGGTGTTACAATCACTTTACTTTGCCTCATCTCAGACAATTTATTATAAAAGTATGCCACAAACTCTTCAGGATTCATATTAAAGATTGTAGATGCTTGTTGAGTAAAGTGACCCATTACGCCAGGGCTTCCATAATCTTCAGCAAAAACTGTCCAGAAGTCAAGGATATTATTTTTTATAAAAACGTGTTTGTAGCAATTCAGGAATAGTCCTGTACCATAAGGATTTTGATAATTATCATCATAAGTAGGTAGAATAAATCTGTAAGGATCAGGTTCGACACCTGAAGAACTAAGTATTGATGTTAAAATTCGGGGTTTCCGGTCCTTGTCGAATACTATTGCATCGTGAGGCATCTCAATAATTTTATCGATAGAATAAGTATTTTTATCGAACTGCCAAATGATATTGAGGGGATTAAATCCGTAGAAAATAGCTCTAAGAATTTGCTTAATCAGATTATTTTTGATTAGTTTTTCGATGGTTGAATAAGCTAATTCAATCTCTTTATCTGAAGCTTCATTTTTTACTATTTCCCATTCCAGAGAGCCTACACCTTCAAACACAGTATTCATAGCACCGCGTACTGTAGAATCAGCGGATGTTTCTGCAAATATTTTATAACCTTGCTCTTTAATTAGTTTACTTGGATTAGGCAGCAAGTCCAGCAAACCTCTATAAAAATCTTCGAAAGTTGGTATTCTTTCGGTTAAGTTTTTGCTTGCCTTAACAGCTGCAAAGAATTTTTTTGATTGCATCATACAATTTCCTTAAAATGATTTTAATTTATTTCTAATAGAATTTTCTTTAATTGACTGGATACTACTTGGAAATGCTGATTGAGCGTTGATCCAATATTTCTGTCCGTGAGTAAATACTCCATATCTTATGCCATCCGCTAAATGGTCATTGAACTTCACCGGCTCATCAAGGATATTTCCGTTGCGGTCCTCTTTCCATTTATAAGATTTTAGTTCTTTGATTATGTTAGTACTTTCGCAATGGACATTCAATTTAAATCTTTTGACAAAATCAATCCCCGGTTTGACCGCTTTATCAGCTTTATGGATATTAAAACCTGCTCGATAAATTTCTTCAATACGTTGTGGTTCTTGAGCATCTGCATAAATAAAACTATGTCCAATTTTGAAATATTTAAGTTTTTGAATTAAATCGGAGTTTGTAAGATGGCTTTCATAAATTAATTCTGAAAGAAAAAGCTCTCTATCTCTGCGGATCATTTTGACTAACGCTGTCTGATTGTTAAATCCAAAGTCAAGACCATAAATAGCGTCACCATCCCAATAAGTATCAATAACCTGAAATTTGGGATAAATTAGATTAGTGGCTTGAGCAACTTCACCGAGTCCATAAATTTGCCAATAATTATTGTCTTCATCTTTTAATCTTTCAATCTCTTCAATTTGCTCAATTGGCAAGTAATCATAATTATCAAGATAAGTGGATTTAATAAACTTTACATCCTCCCTTGTAAGGACATAATCATATATCCAGTGATATTCTTCACTTGGATTATAATCAATGAAGATTTTACCTCTTGTTCTCATCAGAAGTTGTTTCCACTCATCGTAAGTTAGTAGGTTTGCTTCATTGATAAATAGAATATCACGTGAAGTTCCTCTCAGCTTGTTTCCGTCATCAGCTGAGAAGAACTCCATATAGGTTTCTGGTGTAAAGCGATAAACCAAGTCAGTTTTATTAAACTTTTTATCTTCGAAGATACCGATACTTTGAGTAATCTTCTCGAAATCTCTCTTTACACCTTTCTTAATATGTGGTAGTGTATGAGAAACAACTGAAATTTCAAGACTTGAGGATGCATTATATCCCAACATAATAAGGAACTGCATAATAGAGTAAGTTTTCCCTGATCGTGTACCACCCTGATTAACAATTATCTTATATTTGTCGTCATAATAAGCTTCCAGATTAGCCAAGTAAACCGGAGATGCATCCATTTGAATTTCAGTGATTATTTTCGTACTCCTTCAAAATCGTTGATTTACTACCATTTATAACAACTTTAATATCAGCTTTAATAGCTCCGCCATTTGAAGTAATATCATTAGCTGCAATTTGAGTAGGTTCGCCGCGTGCTTTCCTTTCCATATCAGCCATTGTATTGATAAGTGGTGCAGATTTATGAACAAGAGTTAGTAATTCAGATAAAGTCATATTATCGAGGTCAGCATCTGTATTAGTAAACCGAATTCCTTCTCTTGCCGCAGTTCTTTTCATATCGTTAATAAGATTATACTTTTTAGCGAATTCCAATATAGGAACATACAGAGATTGCATCGTTTGTTTAGCGTACTCCGCGTGCCTGTGTGCCATCTCCTTAACAGCATTCTTAGTTTCCTCAAGATAGATGGAGTCCATATATCTTTGATATGCAGCTATTCTTTCATTCCATTTGAACTTATAACTCCAGATAAGTATCCCTTGATATTTACTTCTTAGATTCCCCCTTGATAATTTTTGAGCTACGGCTGATAAAGACCTCACGGGACCCATATCCCGATATATTTTGAATGCTTCAAAACTAAGGGGCGTTTCTTTTGTTTGCCTTTCCCATTCAGGGTAAACCAATTCGATTTTTTTTTCATATTTGGTTTTGATGGCTTTTTTTTGTTCTGGTGACATTATCCACCCAATGAATTGTAATCAAAATCTTTGTCATTTTTCTTAAAAAACTGTATTTCGATATTATTCTCAGAGCAATATTTGATATATCTTTTCAATATTGCATCACAGAAAGCAGGCGATAATTCCATAACATAGCACTTTCTTTTTAGTTGGTCTGCGGCAATTAGAGTAGATCCTGAGCCACCAAATAACTCAAGAACTATTTCACCTGGTTGTGAACTATTGGAGATTGCTCTTGCAGGCAATCCTACTGGTTTTTGAGTTGGATGGATATATTTACCATTATGTTCGCGGTCATAATTCCATATAGTTACTTCATTGTTCGGACCGAACCAGCGAGCACCTTCTCCATTACCATTTACGGCTCCTTTACCTCCAAAAAGACAAGGTTCATTTCGACGTTTATACCTTACCCAGCTTAGAGGTGCTACTTGTTTAACCCATTGAATAGGAACTTTATCGTACGGAATAGCATTTTTTTCCATAGCTTCGAGAAGTTCTCTGTAATAAGTAGTCGCGTGCCATATATAATAATGAGCCCAATCAATCATATTTTTTTTAGCATTCTTAATGAAATTAATTAGAAATGCTTTATAATCCGCATCAGACATGTCATCATTCCAATCAGTACAGTATAGTTCACTCCAATCTTTTCCTGTATCACTTCTTTTAACGTTCAGTTCGGCATACTTTACATTATAAGGTGGGTCTGTATGTAGCATGTGAGCTTTTACTCCGTTCATCAACCTATCAACATCAGATGATGTAGAATCACCACACATCAAGCGATGTCCATTAAACTCATAAATATCACCGGGTACAGTTTGAGGTTTTTCTGGAGGTGATTCATCATAATCATCTTCGATAATATCTCTGTTTTCAATACTAATAGTTTCTGCATTAGAAAAATCAAAACATGTTTTTAAAAAGTCTTCATCATAAGGGAGCGTAAGTTTCAAATCTTCTTCTGGAATCTCAATCTTAAGATTCTGGATAAGCAGTGTTAACTTCTCCTGATTAGCTTTGAACTTTGTTTCATTAGTTTCAATAGCTATGAGTTGAGCTTGAGCAAGTGATATGTTCCCATGATCATAAGCAATAATAAACTCCTTGCCAAGTACATCACAAGCATCAAGTCTGTGATTTCCATTAACAACTTCATAATAACCTGTTTTGAGTTTACGGACATGAATATTCTCTATCTGTCCATTTTTTTTAAGATTATTCACAAGTTGCTTGGAAGTAAATTCATCTTCCTCTTTATAATTCCAATCTGCTTTTATCAGGATTTCACGTGGAAATATCTTATAGTTGATAAAGTTATTCAATTCTTCAGCAGGCATGTTTTGCTGATTAATATCATTGGAATTGAGCAATGGAATGATACGTTTATTTAATTCATTTAAATTCATAATACCTTCAATTATTGTTTCAGAAAAAAACTGAAAGCAAAAATGATAAAAAAGTGTGTCAAAATACTTGCGTTTTTGCAATGCGTTTTTGCATGCGTTTTTGCATGCGTTTTTGCATGCGTTTTTGCATGCGTTTTTGCATGCGTTTTTGCAATGCGTTTTTGCATGCGTTTTTGCAATGCGTTTTTGCAAGTGTTTTCGCATAACTTAGTATTTACATTTGTATAAGTTGTTTTTGTAAATCAGGTAAAAGTTATGATAATTGATATTTTCGGCTACATCGGAGCAGGTTGGGATGATGATGATACTTCAACAGTTTCTGCAAAAAGTATTAGAAAACAGTTAGCCAATCATAAAAAAGGTGATGAACTAATTGTATATATAAACTCAGGTGGCGGGAGTGTGTTTGAGGGATTAACAATTTACAACATACTATCAGAATATGACCCCACAGTCAAAATTATTGGAGAAGCATCATCAATCGCATCCGTAATAGCTTGTGCCGGTAAGAGAGTCCTGATAGCTGAAACTGCTTTAATGCTATTTCATAAACCTTGGACAATGGCTTGGGGAAATGAAGAAGACCTTGACAAGGTAAAATCACAACTAACAACATTGAAAGAGTCAATCAAAACTGCTTATCAAAGAAAAACCAATTTGTCTATGGATAGAATTGAGGAAATTATCACTGAAGATAAGTATCACTCAGCTGATAAATGTCTGGAGATGGGCTTTGTTGATGAGATTTATGTTCCATCCGACACCGACAATACTAAAGCACTTGCAGCAATGCAGGCATATAATAAGCAGACAAGAAAATTTTTTAATCTAAAAAACAACCATTTTTCCACAATTGAAGGAGTTCATAAGCAAATGAATTATGAGCAAGAGTATAATAATCTGACTAAATTGCATGCAGGTTTAGAGGCAGATTATAAGAATGCATCCCGTGAAATCGAGGACTTGAGAACTCAGTTAGAAGATTTAAAACCAAAGAATCTTCAACTTAGTGAAGCAGTTGAATCATTACGTAGGGATGTCGAAGTAAAATCTCAAAAGATATCAGAATTTGAATCTAAGGAGATTTTGAACGCGGTCCAACTTGACTTAGTTGAGTTAAAAGACAGAATACTTCCTGCTGAAAATAATGCAGAAAATGAATTTGCTCTAACTAAAGAATTGCTTTGGTTAAAGCAATTTGATAACGATGCAAATGCATTAGTAGCAGGCAAGACGCCATACCAAAGAAAGATTGATGAGATTAAGTCCAGAGCATCTCTTTCAAATCTGAACGCGCCAATTCCGGCACAAGCAACCACATCCACTCACGACAGAGAATTGGACTATAATAACGCCGAAGATAGAAAAATTATTCACACCATGACATTAGAAGTTGCTAAGGCAAAGAATATGACTTATATCGAGGCACTTGAATCAATCATTTCAGAGGAGGCTAACTAATATGGGACTCGGAATTAAAAGAATTGACAATCTTAAATTGGGACAAGATCCAATTTTATCAGAGTATGCACAAAAATTCGAGAATTCGGATTTTGTAAGCAATCTAATCTTACCGGAAGTAAGAGTTGCCAAACAGTCAGGCAAGTACCCGATTTTTGGTAATGAACACATGAGGATTAATGATACTTCTCGTCCTCTCAAATCTCCAATTAAGCAGATGCCTTTGGATGATTGGACAATGAAGGAGTTCTTGCTTGAGAGCTTTGGTTTAGAAGCGGCTATGGATTACCTCGAAATCGAAGCTTCATCAGAAGTGTTAGATTTAGAAAAGTATGCCATGAATTCTATTCTGGATTCAATTGAATTGCAGAAAGAATACAAAGCAGTTGAGCTTTTAACTTCAGCATCAACTTACTCTAATGACCATTACTTAGGACTTGGTGCAGGAGAGCATTTCAATGACTCTTCATCTGACCCTATCACTATACTTCGTGATGCGATGGAAACTATCAGGATGAAAATCAATCGCAAGCCGAACATCATGGTATTCGGACAACCAACATTCAATGCTTTGCAGAACCATCCGAAGCTTCTTGAGTTAATTAAATACACTCAAATCGGTATTGTTACAGAGGATTTAATTGAAACATTGCTTTCAACTAAAGACCACAAGGTAACTGTACGTGTTGGCTCTGGTATGTATGAAGACAAAGCGAGCGCAGAGAACAAAGATTTATGGTCTGATGTTGTAGTAATGGCATACAACAAGAAAATTGGTGGTGCAAAACTTACACAATATGACCAATCTTTTGGAAAAACTTTTGTACAAAAAGGCTATCCATGGGCTGCAAGGTCAACGGACCGGAATGGAATCATCAACTATGTCGCTACACTTACTATGTACAAGAGCTATATCACTCAAAAAGATGCAGGTTTATGTATTCATGGCACTGTAGGTGAGATAAATGAGTAATCAGATATTTAAAGTAAAAATACTTTCAGGTTCAATCAAAATCAACAAGAAAGTTTACTTTCCCGGAGAAATTGTTGAACTTGATCGATACGACTTTGGGAAGTTAAAGCATCAGGTTGAGTTGATTGAATACATCAATGATATTGATGTAGCTGAAACTAATTCAGGAGCTGAAGCCGGAACTGTAGCTGAAACTAATTCAGGAGCTGAAGCCGGAACTGTAGCTGAAACAGCTTTAGCTGAAGAAAAAGAAGAAGTAAAAAATGTAACATCATCAAGAAGGAGAAATTCTAATGTCGGTTAACCCAACATACAATCCGCTAAATAGGCGTGCAATTAAGTTTACTGAGGATGTAGGGCGTTTCAAATTTGTAGGTTATGATGGCAAGAAAACCGGAGACGGTGAACTTGCGGCAGGCGTAACCGAGCATTCGTTCAACAATGGAGATGATGGCAGTGTAATAACAGCCGGAACTGCATTGATGATGATTAAGGCTCAATTGACAGCTGGTACACTACTTAAATCAGACTTAGCTGGAGATGCCATCGCTGCTGTTCAAACAGGAGACTTTGTATTAGCAGTACTTCCTCAGGACGTATCCGCCAACACACTTGCTGAAATTGAATTAGCAAAATTTAAATTATAGGTGTAGGATGTCAACGATAAATTATCAATATATAGCTGACCGCATACCAATTGAGATATTAAAGCCCTTGATGTCAAGTGCCGGATTATCTGATGTGAATGAGGATTTAGTTAATGAATTCATCTCAGATGCAGACGCCGAAGTTGATAATGCGTTGGCTACCAGATACTTATTCCCATATATCAAAACTGATGAAGAATTAGGAGATAAAGCATTTAGTTTAATAAAGAGATGGAAATTTTTAATTGTTAGGCAGTTAATATATTCAAGAAGGTATGATGATGATGAGATGAAAGAAGTCAATTCTCATCATTCAGCAGTCTTGAGTATACTTGAAAGAGTACGCAAAGGGAATTATGAAATTCCAGGTTTAACAAGAAAAACGAATAATCCATCTAAATTAATTAAATCAAAAGAAAACACTCAAGTATTCAACAAAAGAAGATTAAAGACTTATGATTCTTGAAGAAAGAAATAAAATTAAGGAATTATTAGAGCAGGCTTTTGAGATTGCAGGTTTAAAACCGTATATATCTATTACAAGTTTTCCTAAAAATGACGATGCAATGGATGAATTGATAAAGCAGGCAAAATCTTACAGCAATGGCTGTATGTTTGTAACTTGGCACTCTGAGCATCCTGGTCAGAAAGTAGGCAAGATATACCCTTATTTTATTGATATCTATACTGTCTTCTTGATATCAAGTGATTTAACATCAGATGAAGATATAATCAAACGATATGAGCTTGCCCGGGACACTCTTCAAAAGAAGTATTACTTATATTTTGGAGAGAAGTCCCCGGTACGTTCATCTAAAAACGGCTTATATGTAGCTGCATTACAGGTTGGTACACAGAACATATATCAAGGAGTTTCATGAATTTTTCTGATGGTTCATTCTGGATTTTGACAGTAATAATAGGAATTCTCATTTTGCTTGTTGGATGGCTTGGAAAGGAATACGGAAAAAATCAAGTGCAAGCACCAATAGTAGAATTAAAAGCATTATTTAATAAATTAAATGATAGTTTAACAAAGTTGCTTGATTTTATGGCAAGGCAAGATGAGAAAAACCTTAACACTAACAATCAGATTCAGCTTCTTTGGAATAAAATCAGTTCCATGAGACTGGAAGCTGAAGAAAGAGGTTCTATCTTCGCAGATATAAAGCATAAAGTCAATAATTTGGAAGCATATTCAGAAGAATTGGAAGAAAAATATCAGGAAAACAAATTGTCAATACTTAGACATGATGAGAAAATTGAAGATTTGAATAACAAATTTTTCGAACATTTAAACAACAAGTAATCGAAAAGGAGAAATACTAATGAATTTTATTCCCGAAGAAGAAGTGCCA